>DEIK01000127.1:7198-11633 GCA_002352425.1 Rhodobacteraceae bacterium UBA2776 | reverse complement strand
AGGGGCGTTCTTGTTTGACACAATGGTAAACCACGCTACTGTCATGTGATGTGCAACAATCACGGGCTGCCAATTCATGCTTGATACCCCGCCAAAAACCACACCGCTTGTTTCAATTGAAAAACTGCGGGTCGAATTTTCGACCAAAGATGGCCCCGTGGTCGGGGTTGAGGACATATCCTTTGCCATCAATCCGGCGGAAACCGTCTGTGTGGTCGGCGAATCTGGTTCTGGCAAATCGGTGTCGTCCCTGTCGTTAATCCGTCTGGTTGAATTTGGCGGTGGGAAAATCACCGATGGCCGGATTATGTTTGATCGGCGCGATCATGGTGATGGCCAAGGCGCAATTGATTTGGCACATGCTGAAAAAGACTTGATGCGCACCATTCGCGGCAACGAAATCGGTATGATCTTTCAGGAACCGATGACTTCGCTGAACCCGGTGTTCACCATCGAGCGGCAGCTGACAGAAGGTCTGCGGGTCCACAAGAACATGTCCAAACAAGAGGCCACGGCCCATGCGTTGGAGCTGCTCAACCGTGTACGCATTCCCGAACCAGAGCGTCGCCTGAAACAGTACCCGCATGAATTGTCCGGCGGTATGCGCCAACGGGTGGTGATCGCGATGGCCCTGGCCTGCGAGCCGCGTGTTTTAATCGCGGATGAACCCACGACAGCCCTGGATGTGACCATTCAAGCCGAGATTTTGGCACTGATTGACCGCCTAAAGCGCGAAACAGGCACAGCCGTTTT
Source organism: Rhodobacteraceae bacterium UBA2776 (assembly GCA_002352425.1). Lineage (GTDB taxonomy): Bacteria > Pseudomonadota > Alphaproteobacteria > Rhodobacterales > Rhodobacteraceae > Profundibacter. The sequence continues at coordinate 10,880 of DEIK01000127.1, read as the reverse complement.
GTTTATCACCCACGATATGGCTGTGGTCGCGCAAATGGCCGACCGTGTCGTCGTGATGTTCCGCGGCAATATGGTCGAAGAAGGCACTGTCACCGAGATATTCGAAAACCCTCAAGAGGATTACACAAAGGCCCTGTTGTCCGCAGTGCCCAAGTTGGGGGAAATGAAGGGCAAAGCCTATCCTGAACCCATGCGTATTTTGGGGGAAGAAAACAAACATACCGGCGAGCCGATTGTTCCCAGCGACAAAGTGCTGCTTGAGGTGAAAAACCTCGTGCAACGCTTTCCTGTTAAGGGTGGCTTGATGCGGCGTACGATTTCCAATGTGCACGCGGTCGAGGATGTTTCTTTCACCATCAACGTCGGGGAAACCCTGTCGTTGGTCGGCGAAAGCGGCTGTGGCAAATCTTCTTGTGGGCGCTCGATCTTGCGCTTGAACGAACCGCAATCCGGCCAAGTCCTGTTGAACGGCGAAGATGTATTGTGCTGCACCCCGCAAAAGATGCTCGATGTGCGGCGCAACATGCAGATGGTGTTTCAAGACCCGTTTGCATCCTTAAACCCGCAGATGCGCCTGTCTGATCAAGTGGCCGAGCCACTGTTGAACTACAAAATCGCCAAGGGTGCCGAGTTGAATGACCGCGTTGCGCATCTGTTTGATCGGGTGCATTTACCACGCGATTTTATGCGCCGCTACCCGCATGAATTGTCCGGTGGTCAACGCCAACGTGTGGCGATTGCCCGTGCCTTGGCGCTGAACCCCAAGCTGATCATCGCAGACGAATCCGTGTCGGCGCTAGATGTGACCGTTCAGGCACAGGTGTTGAACCTGATGATGGAATTGCAGGCCGAATTGGGCATTTCATTCCTGTTTATCAGCCACGATATGGCCGTTGTGGAACGGGTCAGCCACCGCACTGCTGTGATGTATCTGGGCCGGATCGTTGAGATTGGGCCGCGCTCGGCTGTTTTTGAAGATCCGCAGCACGAATACACCAAAACCCTGCTGTCCGCTGTCCCCGTGCCCGATCCGCGCATTCGCAAAACCGAGGCCGATTTGAATTTCAAGGCAATCCCGTCACCGATCTTCCCATTGGACTATGATCCCGCCCCATCCGTCTATGACGAGGTCAGCCCGGATCACTTTGTACTGCGCTCCTAAAGGCGCCGCTCGTCAAGCCTGACAGCTTTCCTCTCTGATTTAACGGCGAAGAATGCCCGAAAGGGCTTGATGAGCGCGCAGGCGGCCCGCTATATGGCGCTCATGTTAGACAGTCTTCCAGATGAAATCGCGCGCCGTCGTACCTTTGCCATCATCAGTCACCCTGATGCGGGTAAAACCACGTTGACGGAGAAATTTCTGCTTTATGGTGGCGCGATCCAAATGGCGGGCCAGGTGCGCGCCAAAGGCGAAGCGCGCCGCACCCGATCCGATTTCATGAAAATGGAACAAGACCGCGGCATCTCGGTTTCCGCCTCAGCCATGTCATTTGACTTTGGCCCCTACCGTTTTAACCTTGTCGACACCCCCGGCCACTCGGATTTTTCCGAAGATACCTACCGCACCTTAACGGCAGTGGATGCGGCCGTGATGGTGATTGATGGGGCCAAGGGGATCGAGTCCCAAACCCAAAAACTGTTCGAAGTTTGCCGATTGCGTGACCTTCCAATCTTGACCTTTTGCAACAAAATGGACCGCGAAAGCCGCGATACCTTCGAAATAATTGACGAAATCCAAGAAAACCTTGCGATTGACGTCACTCCGGCCTCTTGGCCCATCGGGGTTGGTCGCGATTTCATCGGCTGCTATGATTTGCTGCATGATCGGCTGGAATTGATGGACCGCGCCGACCGAAACAAGATCGCCGAGACGGTGCAAATCAACGGCTTGGACGATCCTGCCCTTGCCGAGCATGTACCCGCCGAATTGCTGGAAAAACTGCGCGAAGACATCGAAATGGTGCGCGAATTGCTGCCCCCAATGGACTCGGCCGCGATGCTGGAAGGCTCGTTGACGCCAATCTGGTTTGGGTCGGCAATCAACTCGTTTGGCGTCAAAGAACTGATGGACGGAATTGCCGAATATGGCCCCGAACCGCAACCACAAGCGGCGGAACCCCGCGCCATGCGCCCAGACGAGAAAAAGGTCGCGGGCTTTGTGTTCAAAGTACAAGCCAACATGGACGCCAAACACCGTGACCGCGTGGCGTTCGTTCGCATTGCTTCGGGACATTTCAAACGCGGCATGAAATTGACTCACGTGCGTAGCAAAAAGCAGATGGCGATCAGCAATCCAGTGCTATTCTTAGCCGCAGATCGTGAATTGGCAGAAGAGGCCTGGGCTGGTGACATCATCGGCATCCCGAACCACGGCCAATTGCGCATTGGCGACACTTTGACCGAGGGTGAAGCCTTGCGCGTCACCGGCATCCCCTCCTTTGCGCCGGAATTGTTGCAAACCGTACGGGCAGGTGATCCGCTAAAATCCAAACACCTTGAAAAAGCGCTGATGCAATTCGCCGAAGAGGGTGCCGCCAAAGTGTTCAAGCCGATGATTGGCTCGGGCTTTATCGTCGGCGTGGTCGGGGCGTTGCAATTTGAGGTGCTGGCCAGTCGAATCGAGTTGGAATACGGCTTGCCAGTTCGGTTTGAGAATAGCCAGTTCACCTCGGCCCGCTGGGCGTCCGGCAATAAAGAGGCTGTGGATAAGTTTGTGAATGAAAACAAAGGCCATATGGCGACGGACAATGACGGTGACTCGGTTTATTTGACGCGATTGCAATGGGATATTGATCGCGTGGTGCGTGATTATCCTGATGTGAAACTGACCGCGACCAAGGAAATGATGCTGTGAAGTAACGCAGCTATTACGTTACCAATCATAGGCGCAAACGAGCCACACCCCTTGTTTTGTTAAGCCAAGAGCTGTTCTGGATAAGTTATTCATAAATATGAATTTTCTTGACTGAGCCGATATGCCCTACCCGAAACAATCTGCGCAATGCCTATGCATTGTTGATGATCCGATGAGTCACATTGACCCCGCCGCATAATTTCAGTAGGTCAAACACCACAGGGGGATGCATGTGCATAACTTTTGACCAACCGGGTCACCCGCCCCCAGAACCGATACGGCGAAAAATGCCGTAGAACACGGATAACAATGACAAAATTCGCCGACCTAAAACTATCTCCGAAAGTCCTTAAGGCTGTTGAAGCCGCGGGATATGAAACGCCAACGCCAATTCAGGCGGGCGCAATCCCACCTGCCCTAGAAGGGCGCGATGTCTTGGGTATCGCCCAGACAGGCACGGGTAAAACCGCCAGTTTCACCCTCCCCATGATCACAATGTTGTCACGTGGCCGCGCTCGGGCACGGATGCCGCGCTCGTTGGTGCTGGCCCCGACCCGCGAATTGGCGGCCCAAGTTGCTGAAAACTTTGATGCTTATGCCGTGGGCAGCAAACTGTCCAAAGCCCTGTTGATTGGCGGTGTTTCGTTCAAGGAACAAGACAAGTTGATCGACCGCGGTGTTGACGTGCTGATCGCCACACCGGGCCGTTTGCTGGACCATTTTGAACGTGGCAAGTTGATGCTGACTGGCGTGCAAATCATGGTGGTGGATGAGGCCGACCGGATGCTGGATATGGGGTTCATTCCCGATATTGAGCGCATCTTTAGC
>DEIK01000127.1:0-7088 GCA_002352425.1 Rhodobacteraceae bacterium UBA2776 | reverse complement strand
TGGTCAAACTGCGCGCTGAGGTCAAACGCAACGAACCACGTGAAAAACGCGACCTGCTGCGCGCCATGATCGAAAATGAAGGCGACGATTGCACCAGCGCGATTGTGTTTTGCAACCGCAAGGTTGATGTTGACCTGGTTGCCAAGTCTCTGAAAAAGCACGGTTATAACGCCGAGCCTATCCACGGCGATCTGGACCAATCACGCCGTATGGAAGTGCTGTCCGGCTTTCGCGACGGCAGTATCAAGTTCCTTTGTGCCTCAGATGTCGCGGCGCGCGGGTTGGATATTCCCAACGTGAGCCATGTTTTCAACTTTGATGTTCCCTCACATGCCGAAGACTATGTGCACCGGATCGGACGCACGGGTCGGGCTGGCAAAACGGGCACGGCCTTGATGATCTGTGTGCCCAAGGACGAAAAGAACCTCGAGGATATCGAGCGTCTGGTGAAGCAGCCGGTTCCGTTGTTGGACAATCCTCTGGACAGCAAAAAGGGCGCTGCACCTGCGCCAAAGGCTTCCGCCCAAAAAGACGAAACCGTTGAGGAAAAACCAAAACGCAGCCGTCGGGCGCGCAAACCAAAAGAGAGCGCGGATACGTCAGTTGAGGCGAAAACAGAGCCAAAGGTTGAGCAGCAAGCCCAACCCAAAGCCGAGCCAAAACCCGCTCCAAAACCCGCTGCAAAACCTAAGCCGCGTGAAAAAACACCACCAAAAGACAATCGGCGTGGTGGCAACAACGGCAATCGCAATCAGCCAAAAGGCATGGGTAATCACTTGCCTGATTTCATCGCCAAAAGCTTTGATGATCGGCGTGATAGCTGATTTTGCATCCAATGAGATGAAACAGTATCGCCGCCTCACTGAGGCGGCGATATTCATTTAGAACCTGTCAATAACCCGACTAGGCCAATCGGCTGACGACCACGGTCACTTCAGGTTTTTTACCAATCTCGGCTTGCACAGAACGGCGCACTTCACGTTTGATGGAGTCCTCCATCTTGTCGTCATCGCGCAAGGTCTTATCGTTCATCCGCATCAGCAACTGGTTCAAGTCCTCTTCAACCACGTCAACCAATGGCGCGTTGGAGTTGCCGGTTTCGGCCAGCCCCATCACCTCGACCCATGCATCGCCCAGTGGTTCGTCGTTTTCATCTACGATCACAGTGGCCAGCACATGCCCATTCAGCGCCATGCGGATCCGATCACGCACAATTCCGTCCAGCGCCCCATATTGCACGGTGCCATCCAGATAAGTGCGACCAGATTCGATGTGTTCCACCACATGTGGCGCATCACCTGTGATGTCCGCCATCGAACCGTTCACCAGCACCATAGACGTGCGGCCATTGTCGGTTGCCAAATGGGCGTGTTCACGCAGGTGGCGATGTTCGCCATGCATCGGGATCACCATTTCGGCGTCCACTATGTCATGCATCCGCTTGATATCGGGGCGGTTGGCGTGGCCTGATACGTGGTACAAACCACCGTTGTCATCGACAACGTCGACGCCCATTTCCGAGTAGGCATTCATGATGTTGATCACACCGCGCTCATTGCCAGGGATGGTTTTGGAGGAGAACAAGAATGTGTCGCCTTCCTTCATGCGCAGACCCAGATATTTACCGCGCGACAGTTGTGCCGAGGCCGCACGGCGCTCGCCCTGCGAGCCTGTGACGATCAACATCAGGTTTTCGCGGGGCATATCGCGGGCATCTTCCACTGGGATGGTGTTCGGGAAATGTCCAATGGTTCCAGTTGCTTCGCCAGCCGCGACCATACGCTGCATCGCGCGGCCCAACAGACAGATGGAACGACCCGCAGCTTGGCCCGCTTCGGCCAGTGTTTTCAAACGCGCAATGTTTGAGGCGAAAGTGGTGGCCACAACCATGCCGCTGGCGGCGGAAATCATCTTGGTGATTTCTGGGGCAACCGAGGCCTCGGAACGGCCAGCATTTGGGGAAAATACATTGGTTGAATCGCACACCAATGCTTTGACGCCATCTTTGGACACTTCGCGCCATAGGTCTTCGTCAAAGGGTTCGCCCAATACGGGGGTTTCGTCCAGCTTGAAATCACCCGTATGCACAACGCGGCCTGCCGCGCTGTCAATCACAAGGCCCGAGCTTTCGGGGATCGAGTGCGAGATTGGCAGGAAAGAGACCGTGAACGGCCCCGCTTTGACGGTTTCCGGGTAAGGTGAAACGGTGATCACATCATCGGCGTTGTTGCCGGCCTCTTCCATCTTGCGACGGGCGTGAAACGCTGTGAAAGCGCGGCAGTAGACGGGCGCGCCAAGGCGTTTGTAAAGATAGCCGATGCCACCAACGTGATCCTCATGGGCGTGGGTGATAAAGATCGCCTCAAGGCGATGTTTGTTGGCCTCAAGCCAAGCAATGTCAGGCACGATCAGGTTGACCCCAGGCGTGGTGTCCATATCGGGGAATGTCACACCGATATCGACCAAAATCAGCCGCTCTTTGCCTGCAGGGCCATAGCCGTACACATAGGCATTCATGCCAATTTCGCCGGACCCACCCAAAGGTAGGTAGATCAATCGATCATTTTTGCTCATCTATTTGCCCTGTTCGATATTGTATTTGTGAATGACAGTCAGACCATGCATGGTCAGGTCATCTTCAAAGTGGTCAAAGATCGTATGGCCCTGCTGGAACAAAGGTGCAAGGCCACCGGTCGAGATAACCTTCATTTCGCGCCCCAACTCGGTCTTGATTTGAGTATTGATGCCGTTCACAAGCCCAACGTAGCCCCAAAATACGCCAGACTGCATACAATCGACCGTATTGGTGCCGATCACCATTTCCGGTTTGCGTACATCGACATGCGGCAAGGCGGCAGCGGCTTTGTGCAAAGCTTCAAGCGACAGGTTCACGCCCGGGGCAATTACCCCGCCGATATAGGCACCGTCGGTGTCGACCACATCAAAGGTGGTGGCGGTGCCAAAATCAACGATGATCAAGTCACCACCATATAGATCAAACCCCGCCACCGTGTTGACCAAGCGATCCGGGCCAACCTGGGTGTCGGCGTCCACGCGCACATCAACCGGCAGCAGACATTCGGGTTTGCCCACAACAAGTGGGCGGCAATCACAATATCGGTCGGCGAAGACCCGCAGGTTCCAGACCACACGTGGCACAGTGGACGAAATGATCACCGCGTCCACGTCCAGTTCTAACTTATGGTGGTCTAACAAGGTTCGAATCCAGACAAAATACTGGTCTGCCGTGCGGGTGTGTTCAGTGCTGGTGCGCATGGTACAGAGGAATTTTTCACCGTCCCACAGTGAAAACACAGTGTTGGTGTTGCCGCAATCAATTGCCAATAGCATGGTTCGCGCCCTTTCAGAAAAATACGTCGCCCGCAGTTATCACCTGCTGGCCTTGGGATGTCCTAAGGATAAGGGCACCTGTTTCGTCGAGTGTTTCGAATGTGCCTGTGTGTTCGGATGTGCCGCTACGTGCTGTGATCACCTCACCCAAGCGGGCGGCACGCGACAACCAAGCGGTGCGAATGGGGGTAAACCCGTAGGTGGCAAACTGGGTTTCGTAGCGTGCAAAGGCAGGGGCCAGCTGGTCCAAAAACTCCTCTGGCGTCACATTGGTGCCTGTTTCGTTCAACAAACTGACGGGGGGCAACGCGCCCGCTTCTACCGCGTCTGGCACATTCAAAAGGTTCACGCCGATGCCGATGGACAGCGCGCCATCGCCGGCGCTCTCCAGCAAGATGCCCGCCAATTTACGCCCGTTCAGCAGCACATCATTGGGCCACTTCAGGGTCAGGCCAGCGCTGCGACCTGTCACGGCGACAATGGCGTCAAACAACGCAAGCGAGGCGATGAAGGACCGCAGCGCGGCCCGATCCGGTCCGCCCGTTGGGTGCATCACCAACGTTGCTGCGAAATTACCAATGGGGTCACTCCAGGCGCGTCCACGGCGGGCGCGGCCTGCGGTTTGGCGCAGGGCCAATATCCATGTTGGCCCCGCCAGTTCTGGCGCAATGCGCGCCGCATGGGTCAGGGTGCTGTCGACTTCGGGTAGGACAATGCGCCCTACCCCCGTTGGCCAGTCGTTATTTAACAAGAGCCTCGGCCGCCGTTGCTGCAAACCCTTCAACGCCAAACATATTCACGAGGCCAAGCAACATAATCGCCGCTGAGGCCATCAGGAAGGTCCAGAGAACGGGCGACATGGTGCCGTCCAGCGCGTCCTCATCCGCTTCGCCAAAGTACATGTAGTAAACAATGCGCAGGTAATAAAAAGCGCCGATCACCGAGGCGATCACACCTGCAATCGCCAGCCATGTCATATCCGCGTCAACCGCCGCTTTGAGCACATAGAACTTACCAAAGAAGCCAACCATCGGTGGCACGCCTGCAAGGCTGAACAACAGGATCAGCATCGCCAGCGCCTTAAGGGGTTCGCGTTTAGCGTATTGGTTCAACGATGCAATGTCTGTCACCGGACGGCCATCTTTTTCCATCGCGGTGATGAAGGCGAATGTGCCAATGTTCATGGTGATGTAGATCGTCATGTAAACCAGCATCGCTTGAACGCCACCAACGGTGCCCGCCGCCAGCCCCATCAAGGCAAAGCCCATGTGGGAAATCGACGAATAGGCCATCAGGCGTTTGATGTTGTTTTGACCAATCGCAGCAATCGCGCCAAGGAACATCGAAAGCACCGCAAGTAGCGCTACGATCTGGCTCCAATCCGCGACGGCCATGCCGAACGCGTCATGTACAACACGGGCGAACAGGCCCATTGCCGCCATTTTAGGCGCTGTTGCAAAGAAGGCTGTGACCGGTGTGGGCGACCCCTCGTAAACATCTGGGGTCCACATGTGGAACGGCACGGCGGACACTTTGAACGCCAAGCCCATGATCACGAAGGTTAAGCCGAACAACAGGCCCAGCGGGATTTGTTCGCCCGCTGACGCCATGATGCCGCTGAACACTGTGGTCCCTGCAAAACCGTAGACTAGCGACGCACCGTATAGCAGGATGCCGGAGGACAATGCGCCCAGCACGAAGTATTTCAGCCCCGCCTCGCTGGACTTCAGGCTGTCACGGTTCAATGCGGCGACCACGTAGAGCGCCAGCGATTGCAGCTCTAGTCCCATGTAAAGCGCCATCAGATCACCTGCCGACACCATCATCATCATGCCGACAGCCGACAGGGCCACCAGAATGGGGTATTCAAACCGCAGCAAGCCACGGCGCGACATGTAATCCTTGCTCATCACCAAAACGGCAGCGGCGGACAATAGGATTGTCACCTTAGCAAAGCGTGAGAAACTGTCATCCACAAAGGCCCCGTTGAAAGCGGTCTGCGAGCCTGCGGAAGACAGGGCGATCCAGATACCAACCGCCGCCATCACGGCGGAAGTGACCCACAAGATCAGTGGCGCGACCTTGTCTTTACTGGTGTAGACCCCAAACATCAGAGCAGCCATGGCAAAGACTGCCAATGCAATCTCGGGTGCTACAATCGAAATATCGGCGTTCAGCATTTGCGCCACCCCTAATGTGTTGCAGGCACCGCAGCCATTTCGGCTGTCGGTATCGCTGCGTTGTAATTGGAAACTAGCGCCTCAACCGAGGGGCCAATGATGTCGAGCACCAGCGCCGGATAGACGCCCAGCAAGATGGTCATGAAAATCAGCGGTGCAAAGATCGCCTTTTCGCGGCCCGTCATGTCGGTGATGCTGCGCAGGCTTTCTTTGATCAACTCACCAAACACCACGCGGCGATACAGCCATAGCGCATAGGCTGCGGACAGGATCACGCCGGTTGTGGCAAACATCGCCACCCATGTGTTGGCTTGGAAAATACCGACCAAGGTCAGGAATTCGCCAACGAACCCAGAGGTGCCCGGCAGGCCGACATTGGCCATGGTGAAGAACATGAAGATCAGCGCATAGGCTGGCATCCGGTTCACCAGACCACCGTAAGCGTCGATGTCGCGGGTGTGCATGCGGTCGTAAATCACGCCAACACAGAGGAACAACGCACCAGAGATAAAGCCGTGGCTGATCATCTGAAAGATCGCCCCGTCAATGCCCTGTTGATTGACTGAAAAGATGCCCATCGTGACGTACCCCATGTGAGCGACGGATGAATAGGCAATCAGCTTTTTCATATCTTCCTGCACCAGGGCGACAAGGGATGTGTAGATGATCGCGATCACTGACAGCCACAGCACCATGTCGCCCATGACTTCGGAACCCATTGGGAACATCGGCAGGCTAAAGCGCAAGAAACCGTAGCCGCCCATTTTCAACAACACCGCTGCCAGCACCACAGAACCCGCCGTTGGGGCCTGAACGTGGGCGTCAGGTAGCCAAGTATGGACAGGCCACATCGGCATTTTTACAGCAAAAGACGCAAAGAACGCCAACCACAGCAAGGTCTGCAAACCGCCAAGGATTTGGAAGCCAAACACCGCCATCGTGTCGGAGGAAAACGCGTGGTTCAGCAGGGTCGGGATGTCAGTTGTTCCTGCATCGCGGTACATGGCGATCATTGCCACCAACATCAGGACCGAGCCCAGGAATGTATAAAGGAAGAATTTGAAAGAAGCATAGATGCGCTCTTTGCCGCCCCAAATGCCAATGATCAAGAACATCGGGATCAGGCCTGCTTCAAAGAACAGGTAGAACAGCACCAGATCCAGCGCCATAAACACGCCCAGCATCAGGGTTTCGAGCAGTAGGAATGCGATCATGTATTCCTTGACCCGCACCTTTACACCCCAACAGGACGCGATGGTGATCGGCATCAGGAATGTGGTCAGCATCACAAACAGCACCGAAATCCCATCGACACCCATTTTGTATTTCAGACCCAAAATCCAGTCTTTTTCCTCGACGAACTGAAAGCCCGTGTCGGCAGGATCAAATCCCGTCAGGATAAAGATAGACAACGCGAAGGTTGTCGAGGTGGCCGCCAGTGCCAGCCATTTGGCATTTTTCTGGGCAGAGGCGTCGTCGCCCCGCATGATGACGGCCAAAATCAGCGCACCCAATGCAGGGATAAACGTGACAATTGAAAGAAGGTTTTCCATTAGT
>DEIK01000122.1 GCA_002352425.1 Rhodobacteraceae bacterium UBA2776 | reverse complement strand
GCATTTGTGGTTACAGCCCTCGGAAATCTTCAGGTAGCTGTAGTGGCGCGGGGTCAGCGAGACGCCGGAGGCAGGCAGCAGATCGACGAAGGGGTCGGGGCTGGGCGGTACGGCGGCATGCACGGCGTCCAGCACTTGTTCGTATTGATGCGGGCCGGTCACAGCAAGGATTTTGGGGTGATGTTCGCGGATGTAATCGGGTTCGGCCCCCAAACATCCCGTGACGATCACGCGGCCATTTGCCGTCAGCGCTTCGCCGATGGCGTCGAGGCTTTCGGCCTTGGCACTGTCCAGAAATCCGCAGGTGTTGACGATCACCGCGTCGGCCCCTGCGTAGTCGGGCGAGATGGCGTAACCTTCGGCGCGCAGACGGGTCAGGATGCGCTCGCTATCAACCAGCGCTTTGGGGCAGCCGAGGCTGACCATGCCGATGCGGGGTTGGCCGCTGCGCGCAGTTTCGGTGACGCGGGCTTTGGCAAGATCGGGGCGGAGGTTTGGGGGATTCTGGCTCATTTAGGTCGTATAAGGGATGGGGTGGGTTAGGGAAAGCAGGCTTGTTCGGTCGTCAGGTCAATTCATTCCTGTGGTGAGTTTACGGTTTTGAGGGGGCAAGCGTAGGGGGATTCAGCCTAGAGCTCTCTGCGGCTGCGCAATATTTGGTGTTATTGTGGGCGGTTTCGGGAATAATCCGGTATTCTATGCACGTATCGCGATAAAAGGAATTGACTCAGTTTCATACATATTCGAATGTTAACGGTAACATGATGGCCCACTCAATGCGGCCACGGTTTCGGGAGGATGACACATGAAAATCGAATACGGACAAAATATCCGCCGTTTGGGGGTCGCGCTGGGCGCCACAATGGTTTTAGCCGCGCCCGCGATGGCGACCGAGGGTATGTTTGCGCTGGGCTTCAGCACCAATCAACGGGCCATGGGCGGCACGGGTGTTGCTTATGGGTACGAGGCGATGTCGGCGGCAATTAACCCAGCCAATGCGGCTAATGTTGGGCGGCAATTCCAACTGGGGATGAATACCTTTAGCCCCAATCGCGGGTTTTTCAGGGGGGCTGTGGACAATGAGAGCGGGTCGAACTTTTTCCTGGCGCCAAACCTGTCCTATAATCACCCGCTAGCCAACGGAAATGTGTTCAACATTTCGGCATACGGCAATGGCGGTATGAACACCGACTATCCGATTGGCGCGCTGGGCCCGACACGGGTTGGCATTGATTTGAGCCAGTTGTTTATCTCGGCGACCTATGCAGGCGCGTCAGGGAACCTATCGTGGGGGATCGCGCCAACGTTGGCGATCCAGACCTTTAAGGGCACAGGGTTGGCCGGATTTGGTGTCACGGGTGTTGATCGTGATTGGTCCTATGGTGGCGGTTTGAAAGCCGGCATTACCTATAAAGCCTCGCCGACGCTGACCTTTGGTTTGTCGGGGCAAACCAAGATGTATATGTCGAAATTCGATGAATATGCCACGCTGTTCGAAGGCGGCGGCAGTTTTGACATTCCGGCCTCGATCACAGCGGGACTGGCGTGGAAGGCGCAGCCGAACCTGACCCTGATGGCGGATATCCGGCGAATATTCTATTCTGGAGTACCAGCGATTTCCAACTCGGGGGCCATTCCGTTGCCGCTTGGGTCTGTCGGAGGGCCGGGGTTTGGCTGGGATGATATCAATGTGTTGAAACTGGGGTTAGAGTATAAGGCCAATGATCGGATGACGTGGCGGGCGGGTTATGCCTATTCGGAAAATCCGCTTGGGCCTGAGGATGTTTACTTTGGCGTTTTGGCGCCGGGGGTGTCAAAGCATCATCTGACCGTTGGCGGAACCTATGCGTTTAACGAGAACAATTCGATTGATTTTGCATTGGAGTATTCCCCAAAGAGCCGGGTATCGGGGTTTGTGCCGGCTGGGCTGCCACCTGCGGCCGCACCTGGCAGCATTTACATGAGCCAAACCAGCATTTCTGTGGGCTGGACGCATAATTTCTAACGCTGGTTTGTTTTGGTTTGTTTGAAGGGGCGTCTTCGGGCGCCCCTTTGGCGTTTGAGTAGCGACAATTTGTGATGTGGAGTTTGCAGGGGGGCGTTGATATAGTTGATATCAGCCGCCAAATTAATCTGGCACAGCCGCCCCGAGATTAGATAAGGAAAACCCCATGACAGCCACCAGCCAATTTGATATTGTAATCATCGGTGCTGGCCCTGCGGGTCTGTCGCTGGCGCGTTCATTGTCTGGTACGGCGTTGCAGATCGCCATTGTCGAAATGCAATCCGAGACCATATTGGCCAACCCGCCAGAGGATGGTCGTGATATTGCGCTGACGCATACGTCGGAAAAGCTGATGCATGATTTGGGGATGTGGGCGCATGTTCCGCAAGATCAGATTGGCACCATTCGGGATGCCAAAGTGGTCAACGGCCAGTCGCCGTTTGCGCTGCATTTTGACAGCACCGGTAGTGGGGCCGATTATTTGGGGCGCATCGTGCCAAACCATTTGATCCGGCAATCCGCCTATAACGTGGTTAAGGATCAGGCAAATGTAACCCTGATTTGTGATAGCGAAGTCACCACGGTCGACACCAATTCAGCCGAGGGTCGTGTTGGTTTGAAAGATGGCACAGTGCTGCGCGCCCCGCTGGTTGTGGCGGCAGACAGCCGGTTCTCGGGGACGCGTCGCAAGATGGGTATTCCTGCCAACAGTTTGGATTTTGGTCGTGTGGTGATTGTATGCGAGATGGAGCATGAACTATCCCATGAAAACATTGCGACCGAGTGTTTCCACTTTGATCAGACGCTGGCGATTTTGCCGATGTATGGCAATAAATCGAGCGTTGTTGTGACCTTGCCAAGTGCGAATGCCGAGGCTGTAATGAATATGGAGCCGCAAGCTTTTGCCGATGATATTGCGCAGCGTTTTGGTGGTTCTCTTGGTAAAATGACACTGGTGACCAAACGCCATCCTTACCCATTGGTTGGCGTATTGGCCAAACAGTTCGTCGCCACGCGGTTTGCGCTGGTGGGGGATTCGGCGGTTGGCATGCATCCGGTGACGGCACATGGATTTAACTTGGGTCTGAGCGGTGCGAAATTACTGGCGGATCAGATCATCGAGGCCGAAAACAAGGGCACGGATATTGGCGCGACGGCGGGGTTGAAACGCTATGAGACGGCGCATCGCCGTGTTGTGTTGCCGCTCTATCATGGCACCAATGCGTTGGTGAAACTGTATACGGACACGTCCGTACCTGGACGAATTTTGCGCGACGCGGCGCTGCGGGTCGGTAGTTTTCTGCCGCCGGTGAAGAAGCGTATTTTGCATCAGCTGACCCACATTGAGCGCCACGCTAGATAATTCAGTTGTCGATGGGCTGAATGGGGATTCAAATCGGAAACAAATTGCGCTAGATGTGAAAACAAGGTTTGTTTTTCACGGGAGAAATGCTGTGCGTTTGTTACTTCGGTTCATCCTTGTTCTAGTTGCGCTGGTTGTTGTGGCTGTGGCCGCATTGCTGTTGATGCCAGGTGACAAAATTGCCCAGTTTGCCGAAGAACAGTTCGAAGAGGCCACGGGGCGCGCCATAACGATTGGTGGCGATGTGCGCACGTCAATCTATCCGGTTTTGGGGGTGAACACGGGGACGATCACCATTGCCAACGCTAGTTGGTCCGATGCGGGGCCGATGTTGCAGGCCGACGGGATGAGCATCGGGGTTGATCTGATGGCCTTGTTAAATGGCGATGTGAAGATCAAAAAAGTTGAGGTGATTGCGCCCAAGATCCTGCTGGAAGTGGCAAAGGATGGACGCGCCAATTGGGACATGGCCAGCGGTGGTAGTGCGGCGTCCAGCGGGGCGGCGGAGGTTGGCGGCATTCCGGTTTTCTCCTTGGGGCGCGGTGTGGTCCGTGGTGCAAAGCTAACCTTTATTGATCATACGCTTGGTGAGAAATTCGTTCTGAATGATATGGATGGCGAGTTGCGTTTGCCCGCGTTTACGGGCCCTGCAGATATGTCCTTGTCCGCGCGCCTGAATGGCCAGGCGATCACTGCGACGGGTGTTGTCGCGGCGTTTGACACCTTTTTGAGCGGGGCTGTGGGCAAAGTGTCGACCGCCGTGAAAATAGGCGGCAGCACGGTTGAATTTGACGGTAAAGGCGGGTTTTCACCCTTGGCGGTGGATGGCAATGTGACGGCGGATCTGGCCGATATGGGTGCGCTGTTTGGAGCCATCAACATGGCCGCGCCGGATTTGCCCAAAGGCATGGGACGGGTCGCGCATGTCACCGGCAAGATCACTTACACAACCAAGGGCACGGCGCATTTGCGTGATGGGGTAATCACGCTGGACCAAAACGTGTTTTCGGGTGGTGCTGATGTGTTCATGGATGGCGAGCGCCCACGTCTAAAGGCGAATATGAGCGCCAATGCGTTGGACTTTTCGGTGTTAGCGGCCAGTGTGGATGACAGTGGGCAAAGCGTTGAAACAGCGCAAGGTTGGTCAACGGATGTGATTGATGTCAGTGGCTTGGGCGCGCTGGATGCAGATGTTACGCTGGTGGCAAAATCAATCAATCTGGGCACCGTACAATTGGGGCAATCCAGCGTGAACGCCAAACTGGACCGCTCGCGCGTGGTGTTCAGCTTGAATAAGGTCGAAACCTACAAGGGCACCATCAAGGGCAAGTTTGTGGTGAACGGGCGCGGTGGCTTGTCGGTGGGTGGCGATCTGACGGCCTCGGGTTTGGCGATGTCGCCGCTGTTGCGCGATCTGGCGGACTATGAGCGGTTGGTCGGGGTTGGCGATATGCACCTGAAGTTTTTGGGTGTTGGCAATACGATGGATGCGATCATGCACAGCTTGTCTGGGGATGGGTCTTTCAAGCTGGGGCAGGGCGAGATTTTGGGGCTTGATCTGGTTGGGATGCTGCGCAATTTGGATGCTTCCTATCGGGGGGACGGGCAAAAGACGGTGTTCAATTCGATCGGGGCCAGTTTCACCATGAAGGATGGTGTGTTGCACAATGAGGATTTGGCCTTTGTCGCGCCATTGGCCAAGGCGCTGGGGGCTGGCGACATTGGAATTGGGACGCAAACATTGAAATACCGCGTTAATCCGGTGGCGTTGGCCGCGGCGGATGGGACGGGCGGGATTTCGGTGCCGGTGCTGATTTCGGGCACTTGGGCTGATCCAAAGTTCCGGCCAGATTTGCAGGCGTTGATTGATCAAAACCTGGCTGAGGAAAAGGCGGCGCTGGAGGCGAAAATCGCGGCTGAGAAAGCGGCAGCGGAGGCGCGGTTGCAGGCCGAGAAGGCAAAGATCGAAGCGCGTTTAGCGGCTGAAAAGGCGAAAGCCTTGCAGCGGGCGCAAGAGGTGTTGGATGTTGAGGTTGAAGATGGCGAAACCTTGGAAGACGCGGCGCAACGAAAGGTCGAAGAAGAAGCCAAGCGCGGGTTGTTGAAACTGCTGGGCAGTGACTAGCATAGGGCGCGGGGTTTGCAGGTAAGGAGCGTTAGGTTCGGATTGATCTGCGTATCAAAATGTGGCGTTTTTGACGGCGGGCCTGGAATCCGATCTATTAGAAAATGCAATTATAACAAGGGCTAATTCTGCACTTTCTCTTCAGTTAACATTTCCACTATTCCGGAATAGTGGTTCTTTTTCGCGCCCTCATTAACTCCCACAAAACAAATGCGACTTTTCAACCCCTTGCGGCCGGATGTGCGGCTGGTTATCTACAGCACATGCTTCGCTTTATAACCGCCTTTTCCCTTTCGCTGACGCTGGCTCTGACCAGCTACAGCATGGCTGTGGCGCGCGGTCAAAGCTCTGATATCGGCACTGATATGGTGATTTGCACGGGCGTTGGTATGATCACCATGACCATTGGTGCTGATGGCGAACCCGTTGAAACCGCCCATGTTTGTCCTGATGCGATGTCGATCTTTGGGACGGTGATATTGGTGCAGGAAATGCCTGTCCAGATGGTCACTCTGCAATGGCGCACCACCGTACCAGAGACCGTGATCGGACAGCCGCAAGAAACCCTTGCCCCCTTGGCGCGTGGGCCCCCCTTGGTCATTTGAACCTTTCCTAAAACTTCAAACGAAAACTCAAAAACCAAGGAGACTGATATGTCTTTTACGAAAACACTTGTGGCCACAGCTGTGGCTTTCACCCTTGCCATCCCTGCTTTTGCTGGCGAAATCATGATCCAAGACCCTTACAGCCGCTCGGCCGGTCCAAACGCCAAAACGGGTGCTGCGTTTTTTGGCATCATGAACCACAGTGATAAAGATGACCGCCTGATTGCGGCGACGTCTGACATCGCCAAAAGAGTAGAGCTGCACACGCATATTGAAACCGCCGATGGCGTGATGCAGATGCGCGAAGTCGAGGATGGATTTCCCGTTGAAGCTGGTGGCATGCACATGCTGCAACGCGGTGGTGATCATGTGATGTTCATGGGGCTGAACCAGCCATTGGTGCAGGGCGAAAAGGTGACCGTGACTTTGACGTTCGAGCATGCCGGCGACATCACGGTTGATATTCCCGTCGATCTGGAACGCAAGCCAGCCGAGGGCATGATGAAGATGGAACACGCGATGCCCAAAACCACGGACTAACGCGTCACTACACTATAGCCCCGAAGCCCGCGTCCATCACACTGGTCGCGGGTTTTTTTGTGGGGTAGGGTTGGGGAAATAGTAAAGAGGCATCTATGACCACCCGTATCCTGTTCGTTTGTCTTGGCAACATCTGCCGCTCTCCCGCTGCCGAAGCGGTGTTTAGTTCGTTGAGTAAACAGGCTGGACTAGACGTGAGTTTGGATAGTGCTGGCACAGCAGGCTATCACATTGGCAAGGCCCCCTATGCGCCCATGCAAGACGCGGCGTCGGCGCGCGGGTATGATCTGTCCGAACTGCGCGCCCGTCAGTTCTCGGCGGCTGATTTCGACGATTTTGATCTGCTGATTGGGATGGACATGGACAACGTCGCGGATATGAAAACCAAGCGTCCGAACGGGAATACGACGCCAATCCGCTTGTTCACCGACTACACATCTGACAGCAAAGCCAGCGACATCCCTGATCCATATTTCACCCGCGATTATGAGGGCGCGTTGACGTTGATTGAGGAGGCTAGTGCGGGGTTGATTTCGTGGCTGGAGAAGGAAGTGGCGGTATGAAAGAACTCGTTAGAAAGGTGGCCGTGACCACCAATCGAATAGTTGATAAATGTGAAGCAACAGGGGAGTTCACCTTCATACTCCCGGCACTTTTGCTCCGTGGGTGAATTCGGGTTAGCCTTTGATGGACTATATCGGTTTGTAGAGGGAAACCTTAAGTTCAAGGCAGAATTAGGGGGTGACTATTGATGGCAAAAGAGGTGCTTTGTGCAGGCAAAGATTTATCACGTCTCCCTATTTTCGATTGGGAGAGCTGACATACGGCCAGCGGGTCGTAACTATTTTTCCAACTTAACTCCCGCAAATCGCCGCTGCAGTTGAGCCAAACTCTTTGTAGCGCTTCCAGAAGGCTTCTTTGCGGGCGTTGTCTGATTGGCGCACGTCCTGAGCCATTTGCGGATCCTTGAAAAACTTGGCGGCCAAGGTTCGATCGCTGCGGGTCAGCACACGATTTGCGGTCTTTTGGATGCAACGGCACAGGGGGCGTGATGCGGCAGGCCGGTCCGATTTCATACAAGCGCGCTGGATTTTACCAGCGGCGTTGGCGGTGGGGGCCGTTGTGGGAAGTGTCAGGGCGGCAATAAATACTGCCAATAGAATGTGTTTCATGGTGCTTGCCTCTTGCCAAATGGGTGCCTCGATTGTTCGAGTGTCGCCCAAATCATGATATGCTCAGGCCGCAGTATCGCTGATTCTAACCCCCATTTCAATTCCCCCAGATCATAGACGCGAAAGGTGGGTGCAAATTCGCCGCAGTTGGTAAACCTAGCTCAGTTGCACCAGCGGGCATTGTGCCACCAACCCCTCGGCCTCGCCCCGCAAACACAGGCGGGTGGCGTCGGTCATCACGGCAGCGCTGGCAGCCGCGGTGCCTTTTTGCAATGCGTGTTGCGGGGCCTCGCCTCGTGCCAAGGCCAAGGTCAGTGCGCCGACAAAGCTGTCGCCCGCGCCGACCTTGCTGCGCACGGGCACGTCAGCGGCTGCCGCGTGCCAACTTTGGTCCTTGGAAACCAGCACAGATCCTTTTGGTCCCAAAGCCATCACGATCACCTGCGCAACGCCACGCGTGACCAGTGTTGCGGCGAATTTGGCCAGTTCGGGGACGGTTTCTAACGGGCCACCAGCCAGCTCGTCGGCTTCGGATTTGTCCATGCGTAATAGGTAGGGCGGGTCGGTCGGGGTCTCGGCCATCAGGCGCAACGCCTTGGTCGATGTGTCGACAATCAATCGCGCATCTGTGCTTACAATGGCGCGTCTTAGTTGGGCGGGGAAATCGTTAGGTACACCGGGGGGATTACTGCCGCTCAGCACCACATAGCCCTGTTTTGGCACCACTGCATTGATCTGCAAAAGGGCGGCGCCGACTTGGGTCGCGTCCCAGTGTGGGCCTGGCATCACAAACCGGTATTGTTTGCCTGTTTTATATTCAATCACGGCCATACTCTCGCGCGTTTCCCCCTTTACATCAAAGGGATGTACCTGCACGCCCTCGGTTTGAAGCAGCCCCAGAAAAACGCGCCCCATGTGCCCACCCACGGCAGCAAAGGCGCGTGCCTCACCGCCCAAAAGCCGGATTGCGCGGGCCACATTGACCCCACCACCGCCCGGATCGCGCATGGGCGCGTCGCAGCGGATTTTATGTCCTGCCCGCACCCGTTTTGCGCCGGTTGAGACATCTACCGTCGGGTTCAGGGTGATGGTTAGAATCTCAGTTGCGGTTGTCATTTGGCGTGACCTTTGTTCGGGCTGTGGGGTGGTTGTTTTCACAATCCCAGATCAGGCGTTCAGACGCAACCGGATGGTGAAAAGGCGATGGGTGACAAATTCTTTGGACATAATGCGCAGCGTGCCATGATGAGGCCACATTTCCTGAACATCTTAAACAAGGAATTCTTAACATTTTTGGTGCAAATTAGAAAAATGAAGATCGTTAACCTATATAAACAAGCTGTGTTCGTACTTGCCCTGTTGGTTTTGCTCGTTGCGAGCGGCAGCCAGGCGGTGGCGCGCGACAGTCGGCCTAAGATCCTGACGATGGGCGATTCCCTGCTGTCGGCGCATTCGATTTCCAAACGCGCGGTGTCACATGTCGTGGGAAAAGCTCTGGGTGTAAAGGTTTCCGATCGCTCTGTTGCGGGTGCGCGCATTGTCTACGGATTGCCGATTTCCGGTGCTATGGGAATGAAGATCGCCAAACAATACCGGTCCGGTAAGTGGGACTGGGTTATTTTAAACGGTGGTGGCAATGATTTATGGTTTGGCTGTGGTTGCCATGCGTGCGAGCGCAGGATCAATCGGTTGATCTCGGACAGCGGTCTAAATGGTGAAATTCCGCGGTTGGTGGGCAATTTACGTAAAACCGGCGCCCGGGTGATCTATGTTGGATATTTGCGCAGCCCTGGTGTCGGTTCGCCGATTGAGAGCTGTAAAGACGATGGCGATGAATTGGAGCGCCGGATTGACGAGATGGCCAAGGCCGATGCAGGGGTCTATTTCCTGTCGCTGGCTGGAATGGTGCCCTTTGGCGACCGATCCTATCACGGGTTAGATATGATTCATCCCTCCTTGAAGGCCAGCCGCGAAATTGGTCGGCGAATTGCGGATATTATTCGACAGTAGCAGCGTTTGGGCATTAAATATGGCCAAGTCGGGTTGGTTTTGGGACTGCCCATTGACCATGCCGCCAAACCCCCTCATATCCTCTTTCTATGACAGATTTAGACAAAATTCGCAATTTCTCGATCGTGGCGCATATTGACCACGGGAAATCCACGCTTGCCGACCGGTTGATTCAAGAAACCGGCACGGTGAAAGAACGTGATATGCAACAACAGTTGCTGGACACGATGGATATTGAGCGTGAGCGCGGCATCACCATCAAGGCAAACACCGTGCGCATCGACTATAAGGCGGATGATGGTGAAACCTATGTGTTGAACCTGATCGACACCCCCGGTCATGTCGATTTCGCCTATGAGGTTTCACGGTCAATGCGGGCCGTAGAAGGGTCGCTGCTGGTGGTCGATTCTTCGCAAGGCGTAGAGGCGCAAACTTTGGCCAATGTTTATCAAGCGATTGACGCGGATCATGAGATCGTCTCGATCTTGAACAAGATTGATTTGCCTGCCGCCGAGCCCGAACGGGTTGCGGAACAGATTGAAGACGTGATCGGCATTGACGCCTCGGGTGCCATTCAGGTCAGCGCAAAAACTGGTCAAGGGATCCACGAAACCCTTGAGGCGATTGTCACGCATTTGCCAGCACCCGTTGGCGACGTAAATGCGCCGCTCAAGGCTATGCTGGTTGACAGTTGGTATGATGCCTATCTTGGGGTTATCGTGTTGGTGCGCATCATCGACGGGGTGCTGAAAAAAGGTGACCGCATCCGGATGATAAATACCGACGCCGTTTATCCGGTGGACCGGATTGGCGTGTTTCGCCCAGAGATGGAGCACATCGAGGCGCTCGGGCCTGGGGAAATGGGCTTTTTGACGGCCAGCATTAAACAGGTTCGTGACACAAGGGTCGGCGATACGATTACGCATGAAAAACAGGGCTGTGCAGAAGCATTGCCAGGCTTTAAGCCTGCGCAACCTGTGGTATTTTGTGGGCTATTTCCTGTCGACAATGCTGAATTCGAGGACCTGCGCGAAGCGATTAGCAAGCTTTCCCTGAATGACGCGTCGTTTTCATCCGAAATGGAAACCTCGGCGGCATTGGGTTTTGGATTTCGGTGCGGTTTCCTTGGGCTGTTGCATCTTGAGGTGATCCGCGACCGGTTGGAGCGCGAGTATGATATCGACCTGATCACCACCGCGCCCTCGGTAATCTACCATATTTACCAGCGTGACGGAACCATGATTGAGCTGCACAACCCTGCCGACATGCCCGACATGTCGCTGGTTGATCACCTGGAAGAACCGCGCATCAAGGCGACCATTTTGGTGCCAGACGAATACCTTGGCGATGTTCTGAAGCTTTGTCATGATCGCCGTGGTTTGCAGCTGGACCTGACTTATGCAGGATCGCGCGCGATGGTGGTTTATGATCTGCCGCTGAACGAAGTTGTGTTTGATTTTTATGACCGTCTGAAATCGGTGACCAAGGGTTATGCCTCGTTTGATTATGCGCTTGAAGGGTATCGTGAGGATCGGTTGGTCAAGATGTCGATTCTGGTCAACGAGGAGCCAGTGGATGCACTGTCAACTATGGTTCACGCTGAGCGCGCCGAGGCACGTGGTCGTGCGATGGTTGAAAAGCTCAAAGATTTGATCCCGCGCCACATGTTCAAAATCCCGATCCAAGCTGCGATTGGCGGCCGCGTGATTGCCCGCGAAACCCTGTCGGCAATGCGCAAAGACGTGACGGCGAAATGCTATGGTGGGGATGCGTCACGTAAGAAGAAACTGCTGGAAAAGCAGAAGAAGGGTAAAAAGAAGATGCGCCAGTTCGGACGGGTGGAAATCCCGCAGTCGGCGTTTATCTCGGCGTTGAAGATGGATGACTAAGTCGAAAAATCGTTTGGGGTGGCAATCGGTCTCTATCCGTCGCTGCTAAAAACCTGTTAGAAGGCTGTATAGAAACCCAAATATGGACGACTGATATGGCAGACGCAGAACAACCCATCCCCGTAGCTGGGAACCGTTTGGTGAACTTTCCGATCACCTTCTACGCCATCACTATGGGCCTGTTTGGCCTGACGTTGGCGCTGCATTCAGCCAGTCGGGTGTTGGAATGGATCGGACCGTTCAGCAACATCATGTTTTGGGTGTCGGTCGTTGTTTATATCTTAATCACAATCGGGTACGCGGCAAAGTCTCTGATCCACCCCGCCGCGCTAAAGGCGGAATGGAACCACCCGATCCGCGCGACGTTTTTCCCTGCGGCGTCGATTACTTTGTTGTTGATGGCGGTGACGTTCCTGCCCGAGAATGAAGGGGTCGCCAATATCCTATGGATCATTGGTGCGGTGATGCAGGGCGGGTTGACCCTGGCTATTATCGGTCGTTGGATTGGTCATAAACCGTTTGAGTACAGTCATATAAACCCTGCATGGTTCATCCCAGCCGTTGGCAATGTTGTGGTGCCGGTGGCCGGTGCACAGCTGGGTTATGTTGAGATTTCATGGTTGTTTTTCTCAGGTGGTTTGATGTTTTGGATCATATTGTTGACGCTTGTGATGAACCGGCTGATTTTCCACACACCATTGCCGGGCAAGCTGTTGCCAACCCTTGTGATTATGATCGCACCGCCCGCCGTGGCGTTTATTTCCTATCTGCAATTGACGCAAAGCATAGATACTTTTGCACATATCCTGTTGAGCCTTGGCTATGTTTTCGCGCTGATCGTGTTGACGCAAATTCCGCGCATCGTGAACTTGCCATTCGCAATGTCGTTCTGGGCGTTGTCGTTCCCTGTGGCGTCGCTGACGATTGCGTCGTTTCGGTATGGCGCAATGGCAGAATCGCCATCACATGAGACCATTGGAATTGCGTTGTTGCTGGTGCTGGTTGTGGTGATCGCAGTGCTGACTTTGCGCACATTGCTGGCCATTGTGCGCGGCCAGATTTGTCTGCCTGAATAACTGATTTAGATCAAAGACTCACATCGCGTAACTTGCATATAACTTCCGAAAGACCACGATTTTCCTTGGAGGAGACCCCAATGCTACGACTAACGCTCTTGATCTACACGATTCTGTCTGGGACGCTGGCGGGTACGGGAATTATTGCTGTGTTATCGGCTGGGTATGATACGAAGATGCCGATTATTTACGCGGCCGCGGCTGGATTTATCCTTGCGCTGCCAATTTCCTGGGTGATCGCCAAAAAGCTCGCAAATTTGCGGTGAATGCCGTTTAAGCGTTGAAAAAGGCCTGCGCGGTTTGGACAAATTCGCGCGGTTTTTCGGCGTGGAGCCAGTGGCCGGCGCCGGGAATGCGGGCAAAGCGGGCTTTGGGGAACAAGGTTTTGATCCCCTCGCGGTGGTCGCGCTGCACGTAATCGGATGCTCCGCCTGACAGGAATAATGTTGCATTGTTAAACTGGCTACCTAAATCAGGGAAGCTCATGATTTTGGGCATTTCGACTTCAAGCACATCTAGGTTTAGGCGCCAGCGTTTGTCCTTTATGTCAAGCGATTGCAGCAGGAATGCGCGGATGCCATCGTCTTTGACCTCGGCTGCCAACAAACGATCAGCGTCTGAGCGTTTTTCCACCTGTGACAGATCAAGTCCGCGCATGGCAGCAATGAACCCGATTTGGGTGTGGGTGTAGGTCACCGGTGCGATGTCAGCGACGAGCAGGCGGCGCAACAATTCGGGGTGCTGCAACGCCAAAACCATCGCGGCTTTGCCGCCCATTGAGTGGCCGATCACATCCATCGGCGCACCATAGTATGCTATCACTTCGGCCAGATCAGCCGCCAAGTCAGGATAGCTGTGGCTGTTGGTCCAATCGCTGGACCCGTGGTTGCGCAGGTCAACGGAAAAAATCTGTCGATCTTCCGATAGACGTTTGGCAATCGCGCCCCAATTGCGGGCCGATCCGTATAGCCCATGTACTATCAGCAATGGCGGCTGATCAGTTGGCGTGCCTGTTGAAACCGTGTTTATCATGCGATCGGTCATAGCCAAGCGAGGCCGGATAGGCCAGAGGTGTTGAGTGTCCGGCTGCGGATTGCTAGGTTGGCCGAATTTAGGGTGGGATGCATTTTGACCGAGTTTGTTCAAGAAATGGCCATGGAAGTGGCCGACGAGATGAAAGAACGGCTGGGGATTCGCGGTAAGGATTTGGCGACTAAACTGCGGCACACCGGCCGGATGATGCCAAAGCGGATTAAGCTTGAGGCCAACTTTTTGGCCGAAGCGACGGCACTGGACACGAATCCAAAGTTAAGTCGGATGGTTAACCATGAGCGCGTCGTGGAGGCGCATCAGGCTTGTATGGCGTTTTTGGAGACCGTGGACGCAGCCGATCGGCGTAAGGGGGTCGTGCTGGGTATTCTTGGAAGTCTGGCCATGGTGTTGGTGGTGGTAACAGTGTTGGTTTTGGGCGTATTGGAGTGGCGCGGTTTTCTATAAACGGCTTTCCAAAGTGTGCGCCTTGGGTTAGTTTTTGAACATGGTTCAATAAAAGGAAACCCCCTTTTGGCTGGAAAAGTTCAAGAACGTCAGGCGAAATTGCGTGAGCGGCTGATTGATGCGGGAGAGGCGCAGGTCATTGTTGGCGGTCTGGTTTCAATGAAAGCGCGTGACCTTGCCGCTGAGGCGGGTTGTTCATTGGGGGCGATCTATAATGTCTTTGACGATCTGGCCGCTCTTGCGATGGCTATCAATGCGCGCACATTTGCACGGATGGGGAAGGTGGTTGCAGCCTCGCAAATGGGGACGGCGGCGGTTGATCCGAATGAGCGGCTGGTGCTGATGTCTAATGCTTATCTGCATTTTGCGGCCGAGAACGCCAATCTTTGGCGCGCCTTGTTTGATATCGAAATGTCGACCGACACCCGCGTACCAGCGTGGTATCTGGACGAATTGGGCAGGTTGTTCAGTTTTATTGCTGCACCCTTGGCAGAATTGTTTCCTGAAAAAAATAAAACCGAACTGGATCTGATGACACGGGCGCTGTTTTCCTCGGTGCATGGGATTGTTCTGTTGGGATTGGAAAAACGGATATCGGCGGTGCCTATTGCACAAGTTGAAGAAATGATCCGACAGCTTCTTTTCCAAATTGGAAACAAATAGTTTCTGAACGTTGTTCATTTTTATTCTTGAACATCGTTCACGCACTCCTATATCTCAATTCATGAACATCGTTCACGGAAGGAGAAAGAAATGTTTGGAACACTTAAAACTCTTATCACAGGTGCAAATGCACGGGCTGAAGAAAAGGTTCGCGACACCTATTCGATCGAATTGATCGAGCAGAAAATCCGCGAGGCGCAGGCCGGATTGCAAGCAGCGAAGGCTACACTGGCCAGTCTAATTCAACGGGGTCGCGCTGAGGGGCGACAAATTGAAGTGTTGGAAACTCGGCTTAAGGATATGACCGGACGTGCCAAAGACGCCCTAAAAGGTGGGCGTGACGATTTGGCAGGTGAGGCGGCGCAGGCCGTGGCTGAGATGGAAAACGAGTTGACCTTACGCCGCGAAACGGCTTCGCGTCTGGATACGCGGATTTTGCGTCTGAGGCAGTCGGTGGAGGCCACAAATCGGCGAATTATTGATCTAAAACAGGGGGCTGTGGCGGCGAAAGCGGTGCGTCAGGAGCAAAATATTCAAAAGTGCCTGAACACAACACTGGCAGGGCAAAGCCCGATTGGTGAAGCGGAAGAGTTGATTGAGCGGGTGCTGTCGCGGGACGATCCGTTCGAGCAAAGTGAAATCCTAAAAGAAATTGATCAGGGCCTGAATCGCGAAGATATCGGCGATCGTTTGGCTGATGCCGGGTTTGGCCCTGCCACCAAAGTCACCGCTGATGATGTTTTGAAACGCCTTTCCGACACCAAATAACGCAGCCAAACAAAAGGAATAGACCCATGTTGAACAATACAAACACAGATAACAAATTGATTATCCTTTTAAATGCTGGCGGTGTGATCGCGGCCTATGTGCTATTGATCATATCGCTCTACAAATCCACCGAGGTACCGTTGGCGACCAAAGGGTTTTGGGGCATTGGCGTGTTGATGCTGACAATCAGTTTGGTGAACTTCGTTAAATACCTGTTTGATGCACGGATGACGAATGACCGTATCCAACAGTTGGAAGACGCAAAGAATGAGAAATTGCTAGAAGAATTTGTCGGTGACGCAAAGGAAGAGTAATCCCTACGCCTAAACACATCAGGCCCCGGTTTTGACTGGGGCCTTTTGTATTTCCGGTCCCAATGCCTCGCGATAAACCAGCGTGACGGTAGCGAAACTGACATAGAGCAGTAGGTACCATGAGCCGAGTTTGGCAAAACTGACCCAATGAAATTCGGCACTTTGACCTGCGTAGACCCATGTGCCGGTATTGGTACCTATGTTTTCGGCGACCCATAGGAAAAAGCTACTGAGCAAGGCGGCGAGGGGCAGGGGCATCCAGTAGCGCTTTGCACCGATGCTGAACCAGATGCGGGTGCGCAGGTACAAAAGGACGGTGGCTGCGAACAGGGCCGACCGGATGTCGGGCAAATAGTGGTGGGCGAAGAAGTTCGTGTAGATTGCGCAGGCCAACAACACCGTCATCCAGAACGGCGGGTAGGGGGTGAAGCGCATCTCGAATATGCGGATCACGCGGGCCATGTAAGAGCCGACCGAGGCGTACATAAAACCCGAAAACAGCGGCACGCCCATCAGTTTAATCAGACCGGTTTCGGGGTAGGCCCATGATCCAGCTTGGACCTTAAAGATTTCCATCGCGGTGCCAATGATGTGGAACAACAGGATCACGCGGGCTTCGCGCAGGCTTTCGAGCTTGAACACCAGAAAGCCGATTTGCAGGCTGAGCGCGTAGAGGAACAACCCGTCGTAGCGCGCCATTGCCCAATCGGGTTGCCAGATGATTTTCGACAGGATGATGCCGCCTAACATCAGTGTGCCAAACAAGCAGGCCCAGCCCTGTTTCAGCACAAACATGATCAGTTCTGACAGCGTATGGGGCAGGCGATCACGCATCCAGTCGCCTAGGCGGCGTTCAAGTCTGCGGGTTTGGAGAATGGGTTGGTTCATTTGGCTACCAAACAAAAACGCCGCCGCTTTGTCCAGCGGCGGCGTGATGTTAGATTGAGTTTTGGTCTAGAGGTTTGGATACATCGGAAAGCCGTCGCAAAGTGTTTGAACTTTGGCTTTCACAGCGTCTTCAACCGCGCCGTTGCCCTCTTCGCCATTGGCGGCGAGCCCATCAACGACTTCGACAATCCAGTCAGCGATCAGGCGGAACTCGGCCTCGCCAAAGCCGCGTGTGGTGCCGGCAGGGGTGCCCAGACGGATTCCCGACGTCACAAAGGGTTTTTCGGGGTCAAACGGGATGCCGTTTTTGTTGCAGGTGATATGGGCGCGGCCCAATGCTTTTTCCGTGGCGTTGCCTTTCACGCCTTTGGGGCGCAGATCGACCAGCATGACGTGGGTGTCAGTGCCGCCTGTGACAATGTCCAAACCGCCCTTGATCAGTTGATCCGCCAGCGCAACTGCATTGGCACGCACGGCTTTTTGGTAGGTTTTGAACTCGGGGCGCAGAGCCTCGCCAAAGGCCACAGCCTTGGCGGCGATCACATGCATCAACGGGCCACCTTGGATGCCGGGGAAGATGGCTGAATTGACCTTCTTGGCGATGGCTTCATCGTTGGTGAGGATCATGCCGCCGCGTGGGCCGCGCAGGGTTTTATGCGTGGTCGTGGTGGCCACATCGGCGTAGGGGAACGGCGAAGGATGCTCGCCCGCTGCGACCAAGCCTGCGAAATGCGCCATGTCGACCATCAGGTAGGCGCCAACCATATCGGCAATTGCGCGGAACTTGGCGAAATCAATCTGGCGCGGGATGGCGGAGCCGCCAGCGATGATCAGTTTTGGTTGATGTTCCTTGGCAAGCGCTTCGATTTGATCATAGTCGATCCGGTTGTCGTCCGGTTTTACACCGTATTGAATGGCGTTGAACCATTTTCCGGATTGGTTCGGCGCAGCCCCGTGGGTCAGGTGCCCGCCAGAGGCTAGGTTCATACCCAAAATCGTATCACCTGGTTGGATCAATGCTTGAAATGCACCTTGGTTGGCTTGTGAGCCGGAGTTGGGTTGCACATTGGCAAAGTCGCAGCCGAACAATTCTTTGGCACGATCAATGGCCAATGTTTCGGCTACATCCACATATTGGCAGCCACCATAATAGCGCCGACCGGGGTAGCCTTCGGCGTATTTGTTGGTCATGACCGAACCTTGGGCCTCCATCACGGCCGCCGAGACAATGTTTTCCGAGGCGATCAATTCGATTTCGTCACGCTGGCGGCCCAGCTCGTTGGTGATGGAATTGAACAGTTCGGGGTCACGGGTGGATAGGGCTTCGGTAAAGAAACCTGCATCTGTAGTCGGGCTCATATCGGGCTCTCCTTGGCGCGTCAGTGAATGTTTCAAAGCCTCTTTAGCCGAAAAAGTGGCGTGGTATAAACCCACAAAACGACGCACGGGCCGTTATTGGCGGGAATGCTGCGACAAAGGGGGGCTTGCCTTTTGCGGCTGTGCGCGCAAAGTGGAAATCCAGATAAGGATTGCCCCCATGGTCAAGCAGTTAAAAATCGCATTTGTCGCCAGCAATGTTGAAATCGCACAAGCGGCTTTGGCGGTGTTGACGGCCAGATATGGCGCCGCCGCGCCCGCCAACGCCGACGTGATCGTCGCGCTTGGAGGTGACGGTTTTATGCTGCACAGCTTACATGAAATGCAACATTTGGCGGTGCCTATTTACGGGATGAACCGCGGCACAGTTGGGTTTTTGATGAACGCCTATGAAGAGGATGGGTTGGACGAACGTCTGTCCGCTGCCGAAGAAGAGGTGATCAACCCACTGGAAATGCGAGTGGAATGTGCGGATGGATCGATCCACAAGGGTTTGGCGATTAATGAAGTGTCGGTGTTGCGGGCGGGACAACAAGCGGCGAAATTGCGCATTTCGGTGGATGGAAAATTACGGTTGGATGAGTTGGTTTGCGACGGGGCGATGATCAGTACGCCCGCAGGATCGACGGCCTATAATTATTCAGCCCATGGACCGATTTTACCGATTGGGTCCGATGTTTTGGCGTTGACAGCGGTGGCGCCATTTCGCCCGCGTCGCTGGCGAGGGGCGTTGTTGCCGAAATCATCTGTGGTGCGGTTCGATGTGGTCGAAGCGGAAAAGCGGCCCGTGATGGCTGCGGCGGATAGCCAGCCTGTGCGCGACGTGGTTTCGGTGGAAATTCGCAGCGAACCAATGGTGTCGCATCGGATATTGTTTGACCCGGGACATGGGTTGGAAGAACGATTGATCCGCGAGCAGTTCACCTAAGGTTCAAGTTGGTTTTTGACCGCTTTGTGGCCTGAACTAGGGGCGGTTTCTTCGAAGAAAATTTGATATAACCAATTGAATTATCGCAATGCTATCCAAATTTTGGACGTTAAATGTTGCTGTGGAAATAGAACGACTATTCCGGAATAGTGGTTTTGTTAATCAAAGAATTTCCGCCGCTATATTCATGCAAATACGGCGGCGGAATTATCTGGTTTTCGACTTTGTCAGTCTTGCGCGTACCCCAAGGTTTGCAATGCGGTTTTGATCTCGTCCAAAATGGCTGGGTCATCAATTGTCGCGGGCATTTTATAGTCTTCGGCATCCGCGATTTTGACCATAGTGGCGCGTAAAATCTTGCCGGATCGCGTTTTGGGCAACCGGTCCACAATCAGACACAGCTTGAATGCCGCCACGGGGCCGATTTTGCCACGTACCATGGCCACAACGTCTTTGATGATGTCTGCATGGTCACGTGTGCAGCCAGCATTCAGACACAAAAAACCTAGCGGTAATTGCCCCTTCAAGGTGTCAGCAACACCGATCACCGCGCATTCTGCGACGTCTGGATGGCTGGCCAAGACCTCTTCCATGCCACCTGTCGACAGCCGGTGACCCGCGACGTTGATTACGTCATCCGTGCGCGCCATGATGTAGAGATAACCATCTTCATCTTTGAAACCTGCGTCACCGGTTTCATAATAGCCGGGGAAGTGCTCGAGGTAGGCGGATTTGAACCGTGCCTCGGCGTTCCACAGGTTGGGTAAGGTGCCCGGTGGCAGTGGTAGTTTGATCGCAATCGCGCCCATTTCGCCATCCGCGACCTCATGGCCGCCCTCATCCAAGACCTGCACATCATAGCCCGGCATTGGCACAGAGGGAGAGCCCAATTTGACGGGCAGCGGCTCGATTCCCATGGGGTTGGCGCAAATCGCCCAGCCGGTTTCGGTCTGCCACCAGTGGTCGATCACTGGTACGCCCAACTTGTCCTGCGCCCATGTGATAGTATCTGGATCAGCCCGTTCCCCTGCTAAAAACAATGTCTCAAAATTGGACAGGTCGTATTTTTCCAACAACTTGCCATCAGGATCCTCGCGTTTGATAGCACGAAACGCGGTGGGGGCTGTGAACAGCGCCTTTACGTTGTATTCCGAAATAATCCGCCAAAATGTGCCAGCGTCTGGGGTGCCAACAGGCTTGCCCTCGAAAACAAGCGTGGTGGCGCCGTGGACCAATTGAGCGTAGGCGATGTAGCTGTGACCGACAACCCAACCGACGTCCGAAGCCGCCCAAAACACATCACCCGCATTGATATTATAGAGCGATCCCATCGTCCAATCCAACGCGACCAAATGGCCAGCGGTGTGGCGGATCACACCTTTGGGCTGACCCGTGGTGCCGGAGGTGTATAAAATATAGCTGGGATGGTTGCCTTCAACTGGCACGCATTCGGCGGGGGTTACACCGTATTGGAAGCCGTGCCAGTCAAAGTCGCGGCCCTCTTCCAGGTGCGCAACTTCTTGTTCACGCTGAAAAATTACGCAAAAGTCAGGCTTGTGGTTGGCCAGATCAATGGCGCCGTCCAACAATGGTTTATAGTGAATAACATGGTTGGGCTCGATCCCGCATGACGCCGCGATGATCGCTTTTGGTGTTGCGTCATCAATGCGCACGGCCAGCTCGTTGGCGGCAAATCCGCCAAAAACCACCGAGTGTACAGCCCCCAAACGCCCACAGGCCAACATCGCCTCAATGGCCTCGGGGACCATGGGCATGTAGATCAAAACGCGGTCGCCTTTTTCGACGCCTTTGGCCCGCAATGCACCTGCCAGACTGGCGACACGGGTTTGCAATTCGGCGTAGCTGATCTTGTGTTTGGTATCGGTGACGGGGCTGTCGTAAATGATCGCGGTGCGTTTGCCGTTGCCGGCCTCGACGTGGCGATCAATGGCGTTGTAACAGGTGTTCACCATCGCGTCCGAGAACCACTCGTAAATCGGTGCACCCTCGTCAAACAAGGCTTTTGAAGGAGGCTTGACCCAGCTGATGTTTTTAGCAGCTTTCATCCAGAACGCTTCGGGGTCCGATTTCCAGTCGTCGTATACATCTGCGTAAGTCATGATATCCCTCCCTAGAATGGGTGGTATATTAGACCCGCAAGTCCGCGCTGCAAAGCCTTTTTCGGTATATTTGCAAACTTATGCTCGTGTCTCGATAGCGAATTGCAAATCCGCAAATCACCCGTAAAGTGCCACGGGGGTACCTGCCAGCGCAGACATGTTCAAAAGCCCACGTGCGGTGATCGACGGAGTGACGATATGGGCGCGGTTACCCATGCCCATCAGGGTCGGCCCAACCTCGAGCCCCATGCCGCGTACTTTGAGGATGTTGCGTACGCCAGAGGCCGCATCGGTGTTGGCGAAAATCAGAACATTGGCCGCGCCGTCAAAGCGGGCATTTGGGAAAATGCGGGCGCGAAGGTTCTCGTCGAGGGCGGCATCAATGTGCATTTCGCCCTCATACAGAAAATCACGCTGTTCGGCGTCCAATAGGGCCAATGCGGCACGCATCCGATTGCCGGTGTCGCAATTTAGATTGCCAAATTGCGAATAGGAACACAGCGCGATTTTGGGTGTGATGCCAAAGCGCAGCACATGGCGGGCGGCGGCGACCACGCTGCCAGCGATCTGCTCGGGCGTGGGTTCGGGGTTCACGTGGGTGTCCGCAATGAACAATGGCCCGTCCTCAAGGATCATAAGGGACAGCGCGCCGATAGGAGTTAGTTCTGGCGTGCCAAGGATTTGGTTCACATAGTTCAAGTGCCACAGATATTCGCCGAATGTGCCGCATATAAGGCTGTCGGCGTCGCCGCGATGAACCATGATGGCCCCGATAGCAGTGGTGTTGGTGCGCATGATGGCTTTGGCCAGTTCGGGGGTGATACCGCGGCGCGCCATGATGGATTGGTAACTGCCCCAGTAGTCCCGATAACGCGGGTCATCCTGCGGGTTGACCAGCTCAAAATCTATTCCCGGCGTCATTTGCAACCCAGCTTCGCGGCTGCGGTATTCGATAACCTCGGGGCGGCCGAGCAGGATCGGTTTGTCAGTGGTTTCATCTAACATGGCGTGGGCAGCGCGCAGCACGCGTTCGTCCTCGCCTTCGGCGAATACGATGCGGCGTGTTGCGGTGCGGGCTGCCTCGAAAACGGGGCGCATGATCAGGGCGGATTTGAATACAGAAGAATCGAGCCGACCTTTGTAGGCTTCAAGGTCAGTGATCGGGGTGCGGGCCACGGCGGTTTGGCCGGCCGCCTCGACCACGGCACTGGCGACCACACCCATTAGGCGCGGATCAAACGGTTTTGGGATCAGATAATCGGCTCCGAAAGTCATCTGCTCGCCCTTATAGGCGGCGGCGGCCTCGGCTGATGTTGTTTCGCGCGCCAAAGCGGCGATACCTTTGATGCAAGCCAACTGCATTTCATCGTTGATCTCGGTCGCGCCAGCGTCCAACGCACCGCGAAAGATGAATGGGAAACACAGTACGTTGTTGACTTGATTGGGGAAATCAGAGCGCCCAGTGGCAATGATTGCGTCAGGCGCAATTTCACGCACGGCGTCGGGCATAATTTCTGGCGTTGGATTGGCCAGCGCGAAAACGATGGGTTTTGCTGCCATTTTAGCGACCATTTCGGGCTTTAGGACGCCGGGTCCGGATAGGCCAAGGAACAGGTCCGCCCCCTCAATAACATCGTCCAATGTGCGCAAGTCCGAGGCTTGGGCGTAGTCGGCCTTTTGCGGCGTCATCTCCTCAACGCGGCCCTCATAGACCAGCCCTTTGATGTCACACAGCCAAACATTTTCGCGTTTCACGCCCAGTTTTAGCAGCACGTTCAAGCAGGCAATGCCCGCCGCTCCACCGCCGGTGGACACGACTTTGATGTCGCCAAAATCCCTACCGGTAACGTGAAGTGCGTTTGTGGCGGCGGCTCCGACCACGATGGCGGTGCCATGTTGGTCGTCATGGAACACGGGAATATTCATACGTTCGCGGCATAGTTTTTCAACAATAAAACAATCGGGGGCCTTAATGTCTTCAAGGTTGATCGCCCCGAATGTTGGCTCCAACGCGCAGACGATATCAGCCAGTTTTTCGGGGTCAGATTCATCCACTTCGATGTCAAAACAGTCGATGTTGGCGAATTTCTTGAACAAAACCGCCTTACCTTCCATCACCGGTTTGCTGGCCAGTGCGCCAATGTTACCCAGCCCCAGAACGGCTGAACCGTTGGTGACCACGGCGACCAGATTGGCTTTGGAGGTGTATTTGTTGGCCGTTGACGGATCGTCCTTGATCTCCAAACAAGCCTCGGCCACGCCGGGGGAATAGGCCAGCGCAAGGTCTTGGCCGTTGGCCATTGGCTTGGTTGCGCGGATTTCCAATTTGCCGGGTTTTGGGTGCTCGTGATAGTCCAGCGCGTCTTGTCTCAGGCGGTTCTTTGTGGAATCTGTCACGGGCGGATCCTTTGGTTGGAAAACTAGTTTAGTGTTAAACTAGTTTTTCTTGAGGCAAGTTGCCACCCCTAAAGTATCCACTATCGGGCTGCTTGCAAATATTTTTGTCAGCCGCCAAGGTGTGGATGATTTTAAAGGGAGGGACCAAGATGTCCGAAATCCGTGCCGAAGTTCGACTGGCAACCAAAGAGCTGCGCGATGATATTCCGTTTTTTACGGGCGTACTGAAAATGCGTCTGGATATGATTTACCCAGCAGATAGCCCGCAGGTTGCCGTTTTTTCCGGTCACGGATTGCGGGTGCGTGTGGAAAAAGGCGCCGAGGAGGCACCCGCCACCTTGCGCATTTTGACTGACAACCCGGATCAGTTCGCGGATGGGCAGCGCAGCCTGACAGCCCCCAATGGCACCCGCATCGAGATTGACGAGTTGAACCCACCGTTGGTGATGCCGCAGACAGATCATGCTTTTGTGGTGCGCCGTTTGAAAGATCAGGCGCCCTGGGTCATTGGTCGCGCGGGCATGCAATATCGTGATCTGATCCCGTCGCGTTTGGGTGGGTCTATCATCGCCAGCCACATCCGCATCCCTGACGGCGGGCCGGTGCCGGATATGGTGCATTACCATAAGGTCGGCTTTCAGTTGATCTTTTGCTACCGAGGCTGGGTCGACGTTTTATACGAAGATCAGGGCGAGCAAATCCGGCTACATGCTGGCGATTGCTTTATCCAACCACCAGAAATCCGCCATCGCGTGATGTTTGCCAGCGACAACATCGAGGTGATTGAGATTGGTGTTCCGGCGGAACATGTCACTGAGATTGACCATGAAATGACGCTGCCCAACGGTGTGATCAACCGCGATCGCGAGTGGGATGGCCAGAGGTTCGTCAACAACAAGGTGGCGGATGCCGTTTGGAAGCCGTTTCGGATTGCAGGGTTCGAGAGCCGCGACACCACGATTTGCGACAACACCAAAGGCGTGGCTGGTGTGCATGTTGT
Source organism: Rhodobacteraceae bacterium UBA2776 (assembly GCA_002352425.1). Lineage (GTDB taxonomy): Bacteria > Pseudomonadota > Alphaproteobacteria > Rhodobacterales > Rhodobacteraceae > Profundibacter. The sequence continues at coordinate 7,558 of DEIK01000122.1, read as the reverse complement.
CCGTGCCAAAAATGGCGAAGCACCTTGGGTGACCCACAACACAGACATCTTGTTCGGTTTTGTCATGGATGGCAGCATGGTGCTTGAGGGGGAGGGCAAAGAACCCTATGAGCTGACTGCCGGCGACGCCTTTGTGATCCCACCCGATATGAAGACGCGGTTTCGTGATCCGTCTGATGATCTCGAGATCCTCGAAGTTAGCCTGCCCGGGATATTCGACACGAACGCAGAGTAAGGCTTGCATCCGGTCCCCGTCGGGCGCAAAATCTGACCAGATAGTCAAAGGATGCTAAATGTCCCTACTGAAAGCCGCGACAGACGTGCGTGAAAATGCCCACGCCCCTTATTCTAACTTCAAGGTTGGGGCGGCGATCCGTGCGGCCTCGGGGGCGATATATGTTGGCTGCAATGTTGAAAATGTCGCCTACCCTGAAGGCACCTGTGCCGAGGCTGGCGCGATCGCAGCGATGGTGGCTGCGGGAGAAGTTGAATTGGTCGAGGCCTTGGTGATAGCCGACAGTCCGTTGCCGGTTTCGCCCTGTGGCGGGTGCCGTCAAAAACTGGCGGAATTTGGTGTGCAGGATGTGAAAATCACCATGACAACGATGGCAGGAAACAGCGCCGAAACGACCATTGGACAATTGTTACCTGGGGTCTTTACCGCTGAGCATATGAAGGACGCTTTGTAATGGATGCGCGCCGCGTTCTGTCCCAGTTGCGTGACAAGCAAACCCTGACACAAGATGAAATAACATGGTTTGCCAATGGGTTGGCAACGGGGGCTGTGACGGATGCGCAGGCGGGCGCCTTTGCGATGGGTGTGCTTTTGAACGGGTTGGCAGAGCCGGAAAAGGTGATGCTGACATTGGCGATGCGTGACAGTGGCGATGTTTTGAAGTGGGATATGCCGGGCCCCGTGGCGGACAAACACTCAACTGGTGGTGTGGGTGATATGGTGTCACTGCCATTGGCGCCCGCGCTTGCGGCTTGCGGTGTTTATGTGCCGATGATTTCAGGGCGTGGGCTGGGCCATACGGGCGGCACGCTGGATAAACTCGAGGCTATTCCTGGCTTTAAAACGGACATCTCGATCGCAGAGATGCGCAAGATAGTTGGCGATGTGGGCTGTTCTATTGTCAGCGCTTCGGGGCAGATTGCACCGGCTGACAAACGGCTTTATGCGGTGCGCGATGTGACGGGTACGGTCGAAAGCATTGATCTGATCACGGCCTCGATCCTGTCGAAAAAGCTGGCCGCGGGACTGGAAAATTTGGTGTTGGATGTCAAAGTCGGCAGCGGGGCATTTATGAAAACCCTCAGTGATGCGCGGGAATTAGCGCAGTCTTTGGTCAAGACCGCTAATGGGACCGGTTGCAACACCAGCGCTTTGATCACCGATATGAACCAACCGTTGGCCTCGTCAATGGGCAACGCGCTAGAGGTGATGGCGTCGGTCGAAATGATGACCGTGGGCCATGTTGATAACCCTATGGCGCAGGCGACCGTGGCGTTGGGCGGCGAAGCTTTGGTTTTGTCGGGCATTGCGGTGGATCGCACGGTGGGCGACGCAATGATTGCGGCTACGTTGGTCGACGGGCGGGCCGCTGAAATTTTTGGAGCGATGGTCGCGGCCCAAGGCGGGCCTGCTGATTTCGTAGACCGTTGGCGTGACCGTTTGCCGGCTGCACCTGTGGTGCGTGATATTATGCCCGTTCAAAGCGGACGGGTGTTGGAAATCGACGGCGAGGGTTTGGGCTTGGCCGTGGTGCATTTGGGTGGCGGACGTTTGGTCGAGGGCGCGCGGATTGATCCATCAGTTGGCCTTAGCCGAGTGGTGCGGCTGGGCGAAGCGGTGGATGAATATACCCCCTTGGCGATTGTGCATGCGGCCAATCCGGCTGCCGCGGATCAGGCTGCCGAGGCCGTTCGCGCTGCTATAACAGTCGGCGATGGTACGCCGACGGCGCATCCGCTTGTTCTGGAAAGGGTCACGTAATGGCACGGGCATTTTTGGTGGTGATGGACAGCGTTGGCTGTGGTGGCGCGCCCGACGCGCATAAGTTTTTCAATGGCGATGTACCCGATATAGGGGCCAACACGTTGGCGCATATTGCACAGGAATGTGCGGCGGGGCGCGCTAATGAAGGGCGTAGCGGGCCGTTGCACATGCCCAATCTGGACGGGCTAGGACTGGGGGCGGCTGTGATGCTAGCCTCGGGCGAGCAAGCTGCAGGGATGACAGCCACGCCGACGGGTCTGTGGGGCGCTGTTTCCGAAGTCTCGATGGGCAAGGATACGCCGTCGGGTCATTGGGAATTGGCGGGGGTTCCGGTGCCATGGGATTGGCATTATTTTACAGAAAAGCAGAATTCTTTCCCTGATGACTTGGTCGCAGAAGTGATACGCCTTGCGGGTGTCGACGGAATTTTGGGCAACTGTCACGCCTCGGGCACCGCTATTATTGATGAGCTGGGGGGGCAACATGTGAAGAGCGGTTTGCCGATCTGCTACACCTCAGTCGACAGTGTGTTCCAGATAGCGGCTCATGAGGAGGCCTTTGGGCTGGAGCGTCTTTACAAATTGTGCGAAGAGCTGGCGCCAACATTGCACAAAATGGGCGTCGGGCGCGTGATCGCACGACCGTTTTTAGGCGACGTGGCCACGGGGTTTACCCGCACCACCAACCGTCATGACTACGCTATGGCCCCACCCGCGCCGACGTTGTGCGACTGGGTGCAGGATGCTGGACGCCATGTCTATGCCATTGGAAAGATAGGCGATATTTTTTCACGCCAGGGGATCAACGAGGTGCGAAAAGGCGCGGATAGGGACTTGATGCAGCATTTGCTGGATCTGGCGGATGAAGCTGTGGATGGCTCGCTGACCTTTGCTAATTTCGTTGAATTTGACAGCCTGTTTGGGCATCGGCGCGATGTGGCGGGCTATGCAAATGCGCTGGAGTGGTTCGATGCTTGTCTGCCGGAATTGTTCGGGAAAATGCGCGACGGTGACCTAATCCTGTTCACGGCCGATCACGGCAATGATCCGACTTGGGTGGGTGGCGATCACACCCGCGAACGGGTGCCGGTGATTGGGTTTGGGCGCGGGCTAAAACCGATTGGCTTGCAAGGGTTTGTTGATGTGGCGGCCAGTGTTGCGGATCATCTGGGCGTACCCAGCCAAGGAACGGGGAAGAGTTTTCTATGACAATGAATGAAGTTCCAAAAATTGAGCTGCACTTGCATCTGGAGGGGGCCGCGCCGCCCGAATTTATCCGCCGCATGGCGCAAGAGAAAAAGGTCGATGTGTCGGGCGTTTTTGATGAGGCCGGGCACTATGCCTACGACGATTTCGTTGACTTTCTGCGGGTCTATGAGGCCGCAACGGCTGTGTTGCAAACGCCCGAGGATTTTCATCGCCTGACCTTGGCCGTGTTGGAACAATCCGCTGCCAATGGGGTGATCTACACCGAAGCGTTCTTGTCGCCGGATTTCTGTGGTGGCCGCGACGTGGTGGCATGGCGCGAATACCTGCATGCGATGCAAGAGGCAGCTGATATCGCCGAGGCCCAACATGGTATCACTCTGCGCGGGATCATCACGCCGATCCGGCATTTCGGGCCGGACAAGGCCAAGGAAACTGCCATTTGCGCAGCGGAAACGGCGGGTGATTGGATTGTCGGATTTGGCATTGGCGGAGACGAGGCTGCGGGCGAACCCGTGGACTTTGCCTATGCGTTCGACATGGCGCGGGAAGCCGGGTTGCGCTTGACGGCCCATGCGGGTGAATTTGGCGGGCCGAAATCTGTGCGTGATGCGGTCAATGACTTAAATGTCGAGCGGATCGGGCATGGGGTGAGGGCGATTGAAGATCCTGTGCTGGTCGAGGAGTTGGCGGCGCGTCAGATTGTGCTGGAAGTCTGCCCGGGATCAAATATTCAGCTTGGGTTGTACCCTGACTGGTCGTCACACCCGATTGCGCGGTTGCGTGATGCGGGGGTGAAGGTGACGATCTCAACGGATGATCCACCATTTTTCCACACAACCATGAACAATGAATATAACAACCTTGCACAGGCTTTCGCTTGGGACAAAGATGTGTTCAAAGACATAAACATAACCGCCGCCAACGCAGCCTTTTGCGACGAGACTACGCGCAAAACCCTGCTTGCCAAATTGGAGTAACCCATGACCGAACATCTGACCGTCGTATCCCACCCTTTGGTATTGCATAAACTGTCGTTGATGCGCGAAGAGAGCACATCCACCGCCGTTTTCCGCCAGTTGCTACGCGAGATCAGCCAATTGCTGGCCTATGAGGTGACGCGCGAACTGGACATGACCACCAAGCGGATCAAAACCCCTATCCAAGAAATGGACGCACCGGTTTTGGCGGGCAAAAAGCTGGCGTTGATTTCGATTTTGCGGGCTGGCAACGGGCTGCTTGACGGGGTGCATGATTTGATCCCATCTGCGCGGGTTGGATTTGTTGGGCTTTATCGTGATGAGGAAACACTGCAGCCTGTGCAATATTATTTCAAAGTGCCAACCGAGTTGGATCAGCGTCTGGTGATCGCGGTTGATCCGATGCTGGCGACAGGCAATTCATCTGTGGCAGCAATTGATTTGCTCAAAGAAGCAGGGGCGAAAAACATCAGGTTTCTTTGCCTGTTGGCCGCTCCAGAAGGTGTTGCACGGATGAAAGAAGCCCATCCAGATGTGCCAATCGTCACTGCAGCAGTGGATGAAAAGTTGAATGACCTTGGATATATTGTACCGGGACTAGGGGATGCGGGTGACCGCATGTTTGGTACCAAATAAGCCAACAATCTCTTTACATATTAGGGATTGTCTTGCATATTGCCACAATATCTTGTGGGGGCGTATATGCAGGTTTTTAAAATTTTCACAGTGGCCGCGTTGATGGCGACGGTTGGTGCTGGGGCGGTACACGCCAAGTCGCTGCGCAATTCAGGTGTGCCAACCGAGTTTCCACCAAGCAGTTATACTGGCAAGCAGTACGTTGACAGTGCAGGGTGCGTGTTCATCCGTGCAGGCATCAGTGGCAATGTCACATGGGTGCCGCGGGTGTCGCGCAATCGTAAACAAATCTGTGGGCAAAAACCCAGCTTTGCCAAGGCGCCTGTTCCGAATGCACCTGTCATCGCGGACGCTGTGCCCGCGCCCGCACCGACACCAGTTGCAGCGCCGAAACGCGTGGTGCGTGCGCCCGTTGCTAAACCTGCGCCCGTTGCCAAACCTGTGGTGCGCACAGCGGTTGCTGCGCCTGCGCCAAAACCTGTGATCCGACGGGTCGTGAAAACACCCGTTGTGGTGCCACAAAAACCGATTGTCGTGGCCAAGCCCGCGCCACAACCTATTGTGCGTCAGGTTACATATCCAACGGGTGATTATTTGAACGCGCCTCAAACGGTGCGTGTGCCGCGCTCGCAAACACGTCGTGTTGCGACCCCAAAACCAACACGGGTCGCCGCCATTGCAGCTGCCACGCCTTCAAACATCGGTTTGGATCAGCGTCTGGCGCGCATTGCGCAGCCCACCAAACCGCCAAAGGGTTATGTCGAGGCTTGGTCTGATGATCGCCACAATACCAAACGCGGGCGGGGTTCGCCCACGGGCCGCGCGCAGATGGAAATGGTTTGGACCAACACAGTGCCACGGCGTTTGGTTGCGGTGTCTACATCGCAAGATACGCGTCGTCGGATCGCAATCCGTGTGCCGCGTAAAGAACTAAGCCAAACGGCTATGGTTTCAAGACAGGCCAATCTTTCCAGTAAGCGGGTTCGCAGTTCTGGAAGCCAAGGTGGTGACCGCTAGACGGCTGTAATTTTTTCACGAGGGACAGTGAAGGTTAAAAGGCTCTGCATTTATTTGCGGGGCCTTTTTGCTATTCGCCGCAGATGCTTTGCAGGTTGATCCATTGGCCATCCGTCAATAGCGGCTTGGCGGGGGTCATGGCGAAAGGGTCGGCTTCGATCAGTTCAATCGTGGTTTCGCCGGTGGTGTCCAGACCGTAGGCATAGGGCGTCGAACGGGTATTGGCCGCGGCGAACTGTGCGAGCAGTTCTTGGGTGTCGATGATGGACGGCGGGGTGGTCAATAAATGCTCGGCATAGCTGGCCAAGACGGCGTCCGAGATGGTGCCGGTTGTCAGCAGGGTGAAAGTTGCCCGCAGGCCAGCAGCGCGCAGCAGCGGCTCTATCGGATCGGTTTTTCGAATACGGACCTGTTCGGCAAGGATGTAACCTGCCGCCACATCGGGCTCTTCAAAATCTTCAAAGAGTTCGCGGTTCAACAAGATAAAGCCACCGGGCAAATGGGTTGCACCTGTAACGCCAGAAGCTAGGACGACCAGCCGCGGCTTTGGGCCATCGGACAGTCGTGTGGACAGTGCATCAAGCGCACGGGTGCCATAAGTGGTGGTGCAGGCTTGGCCGGAAACCCGTTTGATGTTGGCCATCAGGGATTGACCGATTTCGAGCCGCTTGGCGTCGGGCAGCACTGAAACTGTGTGGCGCACCAGGGCGTCGGGCAACCAGAACACCGCAAGCGCGGCGGCGGCTGCAATCGAGCCGCCCAGTATCCACCAGCGTAGCCTGCCGGGTTTGGGGCGTTGGCGTTCGATAGCTGTCCGAATTTTCTCGATCGCGTCGATCATGTCGTCATCGGCGATTTCCAGCGTTTCAACAGCATCTTTGTCTGGGCTGTAAAGGGCCGGGCGGGTGCCTGGGTTTTGCCGCCGTATGGCAGGCATGGCCCAATGAGCTAACGGTTTGTCGTTGCGGTCGGACAGCACGATGGTTGCATTTCCAAACGTCACAATCACCTCTCGGCGTTTGTCGTCGTCGTTGTTTTCCTCGGGCGGGGCGCGCCACAGGCCAGAGGATTCAAGCCGTTCGTATTCAGATAGGGCGGTCATTTATGGTGTGGGCCTGCTCAATTGCCTCAATTGTTCCAGCAATGATAGCGCATTTTTACCCCCGTGCCAATTGGTTAGGATCGGGCAGGCTGATCGCCACTTACGGGAGTAACATCGACGAATGTTGCGGGAGGTTGGTGTTTGGTCAAGCCATCTCTTTGGCCATCTCGCGCAACTCGAATTTCTGAATTTTGCCCGTGGCGGTTTTGGGCAGCGTAACGAACACCACTTGTTTTGGGGTTTTAAACCCCGCCAACCTGGCCCGCACGAATTTTATGATCTCGGCCTCATCAGCGACGCTCCCTTCCTTCAGCTCGACGAAGGCACAAGGCACTTCGCCCCATTTCTCATCCGGTTTGGCGACCACAGCACATAGGCTGACGGCTTCGTGGTTCATGATCGCGGCCTCAACCTCGACCGACGATATATTTTCGCCACCCGAAATAATGATATCTTTGGCGCGATCCGCAATCTGGAAATAGGTATCGGGGTGTTGCACCGCGATGTCGCCAGAGTGGAAATATCCGCCCTCAAAGGCCTCGACGGTGGCATCTGGGTTCTTCAGGTACCCCTTCATCACTGCATTCCCACGCATCATGATTTCGCCCTGGGCTTCACC
>DEIK01000065.1 GCA_002352425.1 Rhodobacteraceae bacterium UBA2776 | reverse complement strand
CAAATCGACAGGCGCAAAACTGAACGTTTTAGCAGCGCTTTGAAACTGGGGTCGAAATTATGGAATGTCTTTTTGTCTTCGGCATATAGCCGTGTGGGCCAGTCATCCATCACCCATGTGACCAACGGCAGATCCGTTTCCTCGATCACCGATAAGGCAAGCGCATGTAGTTTGGGGCGTTCGGGCAGGGGCCGATACAAGATCATATCGGGCTTGAACGCGACGATGGCTGTGTAAATCGCGTCGGCGTCACAGCGGTTGATCGCGACGTTGCCGTCAGCTGTTGTGCGCACCAACGCCAGATCATCAGGCGTTGGGCTGGCGACTTGGAGCAAGCGATCGGCGGGCCATTCTTTGAACAGGTTTGACTTGACCTCGCCGGTGGCGGTGCCATTGCCCATGGCCGTCATATCAATGACCAACATGCGCGGTAGGGTCTCTGGTCTTAGCATTGAAGGGCCCGCTTTTTTTGATTTAGGTGCGCTGTATTTAGGCGTCGCTTGTGCCACTCGATCCTGCGCTGTTCGGTTGTGAAATATATAGGCTGTTTTGAATTGCGCGAGCAGTTTATTCTCATAATCCTGCGCCAGTTCTGTCAGGTCCCGCTTGCCGGAAATGTTCAGGACATATTCGGTAAAGCGGAACTTGTCGCCATGATCGTCGATTGCTGTGGCCACGGCAGGATCGGTGTCTTCTTGCTCGGTGAATACTTTTTCAAGGACGCAGTCGTAGGCCAACCGTTTGTCTGTACCCTTGACCATTTCGTGGGTGCGTGGTTCCCAAAAAGTTTTGAGGAAATTCTGGAACCCATCGTCGCCAACCGCATAGATTGCGTTGCCGTTAATGTGGTCCTTAAAGGAAGGCGAGAGCTCCTCGACCCCGTGATAAGCAGAGCCTAGTACCCAGAAATCATGCTCATCCACCACATGTTCGCGCAGGGCTGATAGCCAACCCGCGCGCAACGGAACGCAATCGGTTTCCATTTGAAACACATAGTGGCCCAAATTTTCAGCAGCGTACATGGTGCGAAAAAATTGGTTGTTGGGCCCGGATTTGTAGCCGTGATCGCCGACTTTCTTTGTGTAGTCGCGTTCGTATTTGTCCAGATCATCCTCAAGCCCGAGGTATTCAAATGAAATGCCGGAAAAGAAACGCGCCATGTCAGTTGCGTCAAAACGAGCGCGAATTTCAGCCTCGTGTTGTTTGCCGCTGTCGTTGTTGAACATGAACACCAGCTCGGTGCGGTTGTCGCGATCACCGGGTAAAAGCGGGGTATATTTTCGGCTGGCCCAAACATCGAAGTTGGCCAAAATGGCTTTGATCTCAAACCTGTTGGTGGGCACCACGATGGCGGCCATTTTATGTGGGGCAAGCACGTTATCAATGGGCTCCAGCGGGAATACCTTTTCGACCTCAAGCAGCGATTTGGGATTGGTGTTCACAATCTGGGTTTGCTGGCCAAATATGGCGAAATCATTCGGGATCAATTGAAAGGACTGAATGTGCAATTTGTTGTCATGCACGTCTGGATTGGGGATGTTGTATTTGTCGCCAGCCTGCTGATAGCTGTCAAAGAAGTAATTCGGGTTTTCTTTGGGCGTTTCGCGCATCACCAGACCGACGCCTTCGGTTTTCTCGGCCTCTTTGATGATTTCGACGTATTTTAGATCAATCCCCATCAGGGCGACTTTTTCATGGCCAAGGAAGGCAACAAAACGCGCGGCAAAAGCGCCTGTAGTGATTTTGGTTGTGTCTTGGGTGTTGAAGGCTGAATGTAGCGACAGGTCGGGCCAACCCTGCCCTTTGCCACGTTGGTTGTACCAATGCGGCAAGACCTGATCGAGCGAGTAAAAGCCATCTGCACAAATGCAATCCGGGTGATGATTAAAGAACGAGCTGTGCACAAAGAATTTCTCGATATTGCCCTCTTGCCAAAGGCGATAAATCTCGTCGTGGTGGCTCTCGATCATTTGGTCGTCAAGACAGGCGTAATAGGTGGGATACCAATTTATTTCGTCCCAATACCTGTAGGCAGCATTCATCCCAAGCGAGGCAACACCGCGCAAACGGGTGAAATCAAACCCCTTCAAAGAGGGGCCATTCCCTAAAACAACACATATATCAGTCATAATAAATTCGTCCTGCCATTCGGCGCCCCGGGGTTCAAAATAAGTCTCTATTACGCCAGAAAACCGGCTAAATGTTTTATCGCTTCATGGCTCGCGCGGATCACTGCATCTACAGTGTTAGAGCCATTATGGGTGCCGAAAATACAGCGCCCCATTTCCCGCAACGGGCTGTCATTGGGCAGGGGCTCTACCTCAAACACATCCAATGCTGCGGAGTGTACTTTACCAGATTTTAAGGCCACAATCAAAGCGGCCTCGTCAATCAGTGGGCCACGGGCGACATTTACAATACGAATACCGTCCTTGGCTGCCGTCAGCACGTCGGCGTTTAGCATGTGGTGGTTGTGCTGATTGAGAGCGCAGGTGAAGATTAAAAAATCCAAATCACCAACGCGGGCGGGCCACGCGGCGCGCTCTAATCCATTTATCCCTGTGTCGCCCTCAACGCCTGGGTCATAGGCAATAACATTCATACCAAAGGCCTGCAGGCGACTGCAGGTGTTTTGACCAATATCGCCCAACCCGACAACACCCACCGTTTTTCCAGCCAAGCTGATGCCAGCTGGTTTTGGCCAGCCGCCAGCCCGCACGGCGCGGTCGATGGAAAATGTTTCACGGGCCAGACCGATGACATAGCCAAGCGCGACATCTGCGACTTCGGCCCCGAACATCATGGGGGTGTTGGTGATCGGAATGCCCATATCCTTGCAGGCGGCAAAGTCGACGTTATCGACGCCAATGCCCCATTTGACTGCCGCTGTTAAACGCCCGCTTTTTGCGGTTTCGAACACAGCACGGGTGGCGGGATCGTCACCAATGATCCAGCCGTCGTAATCTGGCAGCAGGTTTTGCAGCTCGTCTTCGGACAGCACTTGAGTGGTTTTTGCCGGGTGCAACCGCAAGCCTTGTTGCGCCGCCACATCCATGAACAGATCAATCTGACCCAACATTGGCGGGCAAGTTACAAGTACGTCTTTCATTCGGTGGCCTCCATGCGGCGTGTAAGAACTTGGGCGACGGCTTCGGCCATGTCCCAATCATCTGGTGTATCAATATCGACGCTTTCCAGCCCTGGGGTTTCAAACATCATCGGTTGTGCGCCAATGCGTGCGCCTGTTTTGGCAAAACTTTCGCGCGAGAAAATAAACAAGTTCGAGTTTTCTTCATACCAGGGCTCCAAATCTTGTGTTTGGATCAAGTTGTCTGGATCGTGGTTCACAGGGCTGCAATCGGCGCGATAAAATCGTGTTTGGATTTTGTTGACGGTGAACAGGCTGTCGGCCTCACTCGCGTCCAGTTTTGCTTGATAGGCGGCCATAGCTGTTTTGATCGTATTGCTGGACAGCATCGGATTGGTGGTGTGCGTCATCAAGTATGTGTCGGCCGCCACGGCTGCGATATCATCAGCAAGGATCAGGTTCATCGACACCAAATCACCACATAATTCGGGTTTGCGGTCGCGGATCATCACTCGGTCACTGTCGGTCAGGCCGTTTTCTGCCAGAATTTCGCGCGCATCAGTGTTGATTACAACCTGATCAATGCTGCCAATTGCCAACAAGCTGTCCAAAATCCAGCGAAACAGAGGTTTGCCGTGTAGAGGGCGAAAGTTCTTACCTTTCACCCTTTGACTGTTCGCTTTCATGGGGAGAAGAACGACGGTGCGATTTGAACCATTCATTGTCAGCATCACTTTCATTTACAGACGGGTAGAAGAACCGCTCTTTGCGGGTTCGTGACAGGCGTCTTTGGTCGTTGTTGCCCTTGTAAGAGCCAACAAATTGGGAAATTCGATAGCGCAGGATGCCATGCCAACTGGCCTTAAAGGTGTCGTGACGCAAGGCACTTTTCCAGTCCATAAACACGCTGGAAACAATGTAGCGCAGAACGTCAAGTCGGCTGATGTGCACCTCAGGCATAATTTGTTGCAACGCAATGGCTTCACGCTCAAACCGGCGTTGCACGCCGGCCCATGTTTCTGTGTGGTGGTGAAAAACGGGGGCTTCGGCCACATAAGCGACTTTGTGCCCTGCTTCTACCAATGGCTTGGCCAGCGCCATATCTTCAAGGCCTGTCAGGTCTTCGTCAAATCGCAACTTGACCCATGCGCTACGCAATAGGGCCGCATTGGCGTTGTTGCAAAAGAACCCGCGTTGGGGGATTTGGCTTTGAATAGGGTAGTATTTGGCGAAGATACGGCGTTCGGAATAATTGCTGTCATCATCCCCGACCTGGCGTCCATAGCTGTAGCTGGCTTGCCCATCAATCAGTGGCTGGCACAAGGATTGCAGCCAATGCTCATTTTCAGGAATGCAGTGTCCGGAGATGAACACCAGTATATCGCCCTTGGCGAATTCGCAGCCACGGTTGAGCGAGCGGCCAAAAGAAAATTCCTGTTTGCTGATGGTGGTGATCCGGCAGCCGTGGGTTTTGGCAATTTCGACGGTCCTGTCGGTTGATCCCGAATCGATCAGCACAACTTCGTGGGTGAGCCCAGAGGTCTTTTGTTTTTCAACCATGATCAATAAGTCATTCAGATATTCGGCTTCGTTCAAGGTCCGAATGACTATGCTTGCTAACACGCGCAGATCCTCTCCCAAATCAGAAAATTACCAGTAATAACTATACACAATTTACGAAAAACAAAATGTGCAGATCTCAACCTTTGCTATGCCAGAGCCCATCTTTGGGGTCAATTTCAAAACAATTCCTGATAGTCGGATTTTGGAAAGATATTGCAGGCTCCATTGAGGGTTGCGTCAATAATTCGGCGGCTATCCGCCTGATAGACCTCTAGTGCTTTGCGATACGAGACTTCGGATTCGCGCAAATCGGGGGCGTCCCAGTTTTGGTCACGGAAATAGTCCGGACTAAAATGGTTGGGGTCGGCACCCGTCAAATGCTGACTGCTGTTGGCAGGGCCGGATGTGGCAAACCGGTGATCCATGCCGATGATCACAACTTCATTGAATCCCATGTAATAAGCGATCTGTAAGGCAGCGTGGGTGACGGTATACCCCTCGTGCAACCCGAGTGTGATATCGGTGTAAAATCTCTGAAACGGGTTGGATGTGGCCAAGTGATAGGTCCACGCGTTTTGAGGCAACAGGTGGGCGGAGCGGTCCGAGATGAATTTGACGGACGTGGCCTGCTGAAACGCCGATAGGCTTTGTTGGATTACCTTGTCATTCACAGCCACCATATAGCGCGGATAAAAGCCGAATTTCTCAAGCCCGAGATGGATTTTGTTCAAGCCAAAAACAATTTCGCGCCGCAGGAATTTGAGATCCATTTGATTAAGAGAAGGGCCATTGCAAACCACAACACAACGTTCATTGCGGTGGGCATCCTTAAAACGTGAAAGCGGTGACATTCAATTCTTTCGTAACTTGCTAACTCATATGCGCTTTGCTGCCTGTTAAAGGCAAGGGATACCAGCAAGAAACCCGCTTATATTGCATTTTCAAGACAAATGGTTTCGGCGGAGCGATGTTGGTTTGTGCTGCAAGCGTTGCGCGTTCCTACGGATGTTCGTGCGATGCTGTAACAGTATTTCATTGCGATCATCGGACAATTTGCCAAATTCTCATTCTCTCGGAAAGGTTATCCATGCCCGATAATTCACCTCGTCTTGTACTGCCGTTCATTCAGCCCTCACAGGCGCAAAAACATGTCACCCATAACGAAGCAATCCTTAAGCTCGACACTTTGGTGCAGCTGACCGTAGAAGCCTTTGGGGCGACAACACCACCAGCTTTGCCACAGGATGGTGAAGCCCATGCGCTGGGCGCGAGTGCCACGGGGGCCTGGGCGGGCCAAGATGATATGATCGCCGTCTACAACGAGAACAGCTGGACGTTTATAGCCCCTCAAGACGGGTGGCAGGCGTGGGGCAAAGCCCAAGGCAAGCAACAGATTTTTGTCGGTGGGAGTTGGATCGTTCCAGCAATTGATTTGCAAAATGTCGGCGGGGTGGGAATTAATGCGACGTCGGATGCGACCAATCGTTTGTCGGTCTCCTCTGACGCAACGTTGCTCAACCATGATGGTGATGATCATCAGTTGAAGATCAACAAAGCGGTCACAGGTGACACGGCGTCCTTGATGTTTCAAACGGGTTGGTCTGGTCGCGCCGAAATGGGCACCACAGGAGATGATGATTTCCACATCAAAGTCAGTGATGATGGCAGCAGTTTTCAGGACGCGCTGACCTTGCGCAGCGACACTGGCACCACCGAGGCCAAATGTTTGCAAAGCGGAAAAATTACCATCGGGTCGGACAGTGTTGGTCTGATTGACACACCGTCGGCGGGCGGGTTTGTTTTACTTACTATCGTTGATGATGATTTTCCCTTGGCCAATCACAGCTGCATTTTGGTTTATGACACCGGCAGCTCGCTTGATTTGAGTTCGATGGTTGTGGGGTCCAAGATTGAAAACCATGGTTCAACCGTTTTGGATGGTACAATCAGCAGCGTTAATAGGACTGGTCTTGCTGTCAAAACGGGGCAGTTGCAAATCGAAAACCGCATGAACACATCGCGCGTTTACTCTTATACATTTCTAGGGGGGCTATGATGAAAGCTGATATCCAAAAACCAAAAGTTCAAAAACACGACACGCGAAAGCATGACACGCTTGTCGGGCACTATTTTGTAGACGGCACATTGGTGGCGGGAGCCAAGGATGCAGCAGATGCCACGCGTATCTATGAAGAAGCGCAAAATGCGACCGATCCGTAGGTTGTTTACTACATAAAAAGGGGCCCTGCGTGGGCCCCTTCGTATTGGTTTTGGGATAATTGAATTCTATAAATGATCAACCACTTGCAGATGTTGGGCGAGCCTATCAATCTCGGTTAGCCAGCGCTCAACCAGTTTGGCATCACTGGGCGCAGCCGAAACGCCAGCTGCGATTTCTCGGTTCATCACTGCCTCGACGGTCAAGGAAACCGGTATCGAAACGAGCCGCGCCATTGCCGTGCCGCGCGCATCGCCAAAAGCGTCCATTACATAGGTTTTGTTGTAGACAGGTACGCCATCTTTTTCAGCTTTTAGTCCAACGCACATGATTACCCGATCGGGGTCGTCTTCGCCGTAAGCGTTGTCCGCCCAAAATTGATCAGACATTTCGCGCAAGCGGGAATCATCGGCTGTTTCGACTTCGGTGAACACTTCGGACCATGCGTTGGCCCAGCCATTCAGACGTAAAGTGCCGCGCACGAATTCTTTGACCTTCCAGTTTGGACTGAAATGATATTGCGCCATGAACGGAATGGAATCGCGGTTCGGATAGACCTCGAATGTCTCGGGGGTTGCCAGCGGTGCTGCGTAACTGCTGATTGCATCCCACGGGCGTGACACGTCCAAGGGAACATAGTCGCGCAAGGATTTGGATGGCGACTTTAAGGCCTTTAGAACGCCCAACGGTGACCAGCTGAACTTGTAGCGAAACGGATTGGGGTGCTTTGGCACGCCACCGCAATACGAGATAAACGAAATGTGGTTGTCGACGTCATAGACGTTGGAGGCAAGGTAATCCGCGACCAACCAATGGGCCATCAGGTGATCAATTCCCGGGTCCAAACCAACCTCATTGACCAAGGCCACGCCGGCCTCGCGGGCAGCGTCGTTCAGGGCACGCATTTCCGGTGCTATATAGCTGGAAGATACAAAATGCGCCTTTTTGCTGATGCATAATTCCGCCAACCGCACATGCCAGTCACCTGGCAGCATAGAGACCACCAGGTCACCAGCCTGTACTTCGGCGCTGATGGCGTCATAGGTAAAGGTGTTGATGCGTGGGGTTAGATCGCCGACAGCGTCCTGGGCCTTTTCCGCCGTCCGGTTCCAGACCGTGACTTCATGTCCTTCGTTGATCAAACGCCGTAAACCCGGGATGGCTGATAAGCCTGTGCCGCACCAGTGGATAGTCATTCGCGTATTCCTTTGTTTAGTGATCAATTTGACAGTCACGATCGAGCCAACAGAATAGAGATTAGATTCGCAACTCCTAATGTAACGAACTGCTGTTAGATGTCTTTCATATGAGTGTCGAAACTGTCTTTGGCACGACCCCAGACGCCTGAATTTAGGTCATTCAGCGTCAATAGGCTGTGCAGCAGTTGGCTTGCGTAATCTTCCGAGGCTTCGACCGGCAACATCGAGGGCAGGTTGTCGATGGCAGTGACATCCAACGGCGGAGTGTCGTTGACGCGCAACGCGGGCTCGCCCCATGTGGTGGTACGACCGTAAACTTTGATCGGAGAGTATTCGCTGTCTGGATCGCAAGCCACATCGCCGATTACCCTTAGGTTTCGTGGCTCGGTTTTGGCGGAGGCTGGTACGAACACAGGGGTGTCGGGGCTGGCCAAAATGCAGTTGATGAAAATGTCGTGCTGCAGGATTTCGGGAAAGGGTCCGCCAGAGGCGGTTTCCTGCATGTCCCATTTGGTAACGTCGACATCCATTGCGGCGCAAAGATCGGAAGCACCAGTTCCAACGCGGCCAAGAGCGCCAATAACGATTGCGTTTGGACGAGTCGTTTTGGTGGCTTGCAGCGTGGCCCGCAGATCGACCAGCAAGGCGTCTTTGCCTTTGTAAACGCCAACGGGTGCGCAAATTTCGCCGTGCTGTTGAGCCGCCCAGCATTCTAGCGAAACGGCGGCGCCGGCGAATCCGGCCCAGTATCCAAAGGCTGCGACGCGGCGGCCGGCGTCGTTCACCAGATACTCCAGATCGTACAATGTGCCGCCACCAGCTTTGAAACGTTGGAGCAGGATTTGACCCGAAGGTTGCCCTTTGTAGGCGTGGCCGAACATGATGTGTTTGTGAGTAAGTGGCGTCCCGTCTTCGGGCAATTCTTTGAGACCAAAAATGATCGCATCCTCTGGCGCGTCAGGCCATGTGTTTTCCGGCGCGATATCGCAGCCCGCGTCAATGTAACCCTGGATGCCGATGGCCCGAACCGAGCTTTCTTCAACAGTCACCTTGATGCCTGCATCCAGCAAAGCGCGTGCGCCCTTTGGCGTCAATCCAACGCGTTCTTCATTTGCCCGTTGTTCGGCGCGGATCCAAAGCTGTGTCACGGTTAATTCTCCTGCATGTTTCAAGGGATTTACTAGAGGATGTCTGGGGGGGTTCCAATCGGAATCAAACGGAGTTGCTTACGCAACGCTTTAAGTCTCGTGCCTTTGGCCCTCGGGATGGGGGCTGTTGCCCCCCTTGCCTGCGGCAATTCCCCCAGGACTTTTTGAATAATGAGGGGATCAAGTCCAGTGGACGTCGCCTAGGAAAATGTATCCGGCGCCGTAGATGGTTTTAATCAACCGGGGGTTTTTGGGGTCTTCTTTGAGCTTGGTGCGTAGGCGCGAGATGCGCACGTCCATGGCGCGATCGAAGCTTTCGCCAGCTGTGCCGCCGAGTGTTTCTTGCATATGGGCGCGCGAAACAAGTCGTTTGGGGTTGTCGAGGAACAGGCGCAGAACTTCGCCTTCGGCATGGCTGAAGGGGGTCTCATTGCCATTGGTATCGACCAAGATGTAGCGGTCGAATAGGGCCGTCCAACCCTCGAATTGGGCCTGGTTAGCGGTCTTGTCGCTGGTTTGGCGTTTGCGTAGGCGGACGCGCACACGGGCGACGACTTCGGCGGGATCAAAGGGTTTGATGATGTAATCGTCCGCGCCAAGTTCAAGCCCCGTAACGCGATCCTGGACTTGAGCACGGCCTGAGATGATGATGATCGCAGCACCAGATTCTAGAGCCAGGCGGTGCACCAAGGCGAGGCCGTCTTTGTCAGGCAGACCGAGGTCAACGAGGCACACATCGGGGGACGAGGTTTTCAGCGAGGCCTCAAATTCGGTGGCGCGCGCAAAGGACGCGGTTCTGAAACCAGCCTCTTGTAATGCATCGGCCAGCATGAGACGAATTTCGGGTTCATCGTCCAGAATGGTGACAAGTGGTTGGGTCATTTAAGCGTGGTCCATTTTCATAAAGGCAGCAAGATCGGTTGCAGTGAAAGGTTTTGGGATCAGCGAATAGCGGGCTGCGGCATCCTTGCGAATGGGATTATTGGCGGGCAAGGAGGTCATCAGGCATGCGTTGGCCTTTAAACCATTTTGTTTCAGCGTGTCGAACATTTGCACGCCGGTCATGCCGCCTATCAATGTGATATCGGACAGCACAAAATTGACACCTTCTAGCATGGCTAATGCGCTACCTTCTTCGGCGGAAGTGGCCTCGATCACGCGGTGTCCCATATCGGTTAGCATTTCGCGCACCGTGGCGCGGATATCGTCCGAATCCTCGACCAATAATACCAGTTTAGGGGTTGCCTCAAACGAGGTGAACCGCAACGGCAGCCGCAGGGTAATGACGGCCCCCTTTGTGCAGTTGTTCAACTTTAGATCACCGCCGACCAGTTTGGTCAGGCCGTAAACCATCGACAGGCCCAGCCCCGACCCTTCACCGCCTTTGGTGGTGAAAAATGGATCAAGCCCGTGTTCAAGTGCCTCGTCACTAAAGCCGCAACCGGTGTCCGCGACAGTGATTTCCAGCCATGTGTCGCGCACCGGTTTCGTGCTGATGGTGATTTCACCAGCTTGCGTTCCGATGGCGTCTTTGGCGTTCAAGACCAAGTTCAGTAGGGAATCCTGCAAAGATCCAGGGTCTAATAAAACAGGTTGTTCCATACCTTCACAATGGCTCGTCAGGGTGACTTGGTTGGGCAATGTTGGTGTGGCCAGCGTCATCAGGTCACTCATAAATCGGCAAAAATCTACAGGTTTGGGTCGCATTTCGCGCGGGCCGGACATTTCGGCGATGCGGTTTAACAGGGTGCCGCCGCGATGGGCCGCCGACTGGGTGGCACTGATCAGTTCTTGCGCATCCGCGGTTTGATTCATGCGCGACAGACGGCTTTGCATCCCCAAGATGATCGTCAGCAGATTGGCAAAGTCATGAGCCAAGCCGCTGGTCAATTGTACGGCTAACTCACGTTTATGGGTCTGGCTCAGGGCGGCGCGGGCTTGGGCCTCTTCGGTCACATCCATCGACAGGATATAAACACCACGCTGATCGGGGTTAAAAGCAACACGGACGCGACGCTGGGAGTCATCATCGGTAAACTCAAACACGCTGACCTCGCCATTTTGGGCCTTTTCATAATATGGTTTGATATAGGCGAAGGCGCTTTTGCCCAGTGCCTCGCTGATGTGCATACCTAAAATATCGGTCGGTCGGGACGGGATCACCGTAGACAGTCGGCGGTTGGAATAAGTGTAGTTGCCGTCCTCATCCACATGCGCGATGTGGGCTGGCATCATCTCGGTGGTTACGCGGGCGCGGGCCTCCATCTCGGTCAGCTGACGCTTGGTTTCCTCAAGGGTGGCGTTGGTGGCAGCCAGTTCGCGGTTGGATTGCGACAGGCGTTCTGTGTGGTCGAGCAATTGATCAGATAAATCATCGGTGCGTCCGCGCAGCAGTTTTTCTTGATCTTTAATGGCGGTAATGTCGGTGTAAACCGTGACCCAGCCGCCTTCGGGCAGAGGGCTGCCTTCGACCGAAATGGTGTGCCCGTTGGCGCGGGTCCGTTCCATATAATGCGCTTCAAAAGTGCGGGCCTGATCGACACGGGATATGACAAATTCTTCGACGTCGCTGATTTCACCGTATTCGCCACGAGCCGCCAGAAACCTGATTGTATCGGAAAAATATGCCCCCGGGATGCACAGGTTTTCCGGTAGATCAAACATTTCCTTAAAGGGTCGGTTGACCCGGACACAGCGCAAATCACTGTCGTAGATCGACAGAGCCTGCTGGATTAGATTCAATCCGGCGCGCGTCAGGTTCTCGGTTGTGGCCTGTGATGATCCCATTTGGTGTGGTCCTTTCGGCATTATCGCTACCACTTGAGGCGCATCCACGAAAGAGTTGTTACAATTTGTTAGATTTGCGCAAAAGTCACGAACAATTTGACCTTCAGGAAACCCATGTCACATTAGGGTGAATAAAGAATCGCCTACAACGGGTGGACCGCCGAAAAATCGGCGGATGGGGAGGATTAGACTTGGCACAATCAAACGCGGCTCTGGAATCGATTCCGGCCTTGTTGGCGCGCAATGCGGCAACGTTTGGTGACAAAGCAGCCTATCGTGAAAAAGAATACGGTATTTGGCAGCGTTGGAACTGGGGCCAGGTGGCCAAAGAAGTTGAAGAACTTGCGCTGGGTTTCTTGAACCTTGGCATCCATGAGGGTGATTTCGTGGCCATCATTGGTCGTAACCGCCCATATTTCTATTGGGCGATGGCAGCGGCCCAATCAGTGGGTGCAATTCCTGTCCCTATGTATCAAGAGCAGAACGCAGAAGAGATGGCCTATGTTCTGGGCCATTGCGGCGCACGTTTTGTTGTGGCCGAGGATCAGGAGCAGGTCGACAAAGTGATTGATGTGCAAGACGAGCTGCACCAGTTCGAGCACATGGTTTACATTGACCCACGGGGTTTGCGTAAATACGACCACCGCCGCCTGCACGAATTTTCCCATGTTCAGGAGCAGGGCCGCGCGGCGCGGGATGAATTTCTGCCAGAATTGAAGGCGCGCATTGAGCGTCTGAATTTGGATAGCACTTGTGTGATGCTTTATACATCGGGCACGACAGGTAAGCCCAAAGGCGTTGTGCTGTCGAATCGTAATATCATCACAACGGCACAAAGCTCTTGCGAGTTTGACAATTTGGGGCCAGGCGAAGATGTGTTGGCCTATTTGCCAATGGCATGGGTCGGAGATTTTATCTTTTCGATCGGGCAGGCGTATTGGACGGGCTTCTGTGTGAACTGTCCCGAATCCCCCGAGACGATGATGACGGATCTGCGTGAAATCGGGCCGACTTATTATTTTGCACCGCCACGGTTTTTTGAGGGTCAGCTAACAAGCGTGATGATCCGGATGGAAGATTCTGGCCGTTTCAAGAAGTGGCTGTTTGATAAATTCATGGGCGTTGCCCGGAAATACGGACCAGACATTCTGGCGGGTAAAAGCGTAGGCCTTAAGGGGCGGATCAGTTATGCGCTGGGCAATCTGTTCGTTTATGGGCCGCTGAAAAATACACTGGGTCTTAGTCGTGTGCGGGTGGGTTACACCGCCGGCGAGGCAATCGGACCTGAGTTGTTCGAATTTTACCGCTCGCTGGGGATCAACCTGAAACAGCTGTACGGTCAAACCGAAGCGACTGTTTATATCACGCAACAACCCGATAGCGATGTTCGTTCGGATACTGTGGGCGTGCCTTCTCCGGGTGTCGAGGTTGTCATCCGCGATAATGGCGAGGTTTATTACCGTTCGCCCGGCGTGTTCGTGGAGTATTACAACAACCCTGAAAGCACCGCAGATACCAAGGATGCCGAGGGCTGGGTTGCCACAGGTGATGCTGGTTACTTTGAAAAAGACACGGGTCAATTGCGGATTATCGACCGCGCTAAAGACGTGGGCAAAATGGCCGACGGCGGCATGTTCGCGCCCAAGTTCGTTGAAAACAAACTGAAGTTCTTTCCAGATATTCTGGAAGTTGTGGTGTTTGGCGCTGGCCGCGATATGTGTACAGCGTTCGTAAACATTGACCTGACGGCGGTTGGCAGCTGGGCCGAACGTAACAATGTCGCGTATGCCTCTTATCAGGAATTGGCGGGGCATCCGGAGGTTTACAGCGCCATCGCAGAGCATCTCGAAGAGGTGAATAAATCAGTGGCGCAGGACGAAATGTTGTCGGGTTGCCAGATTAACAGGTTCCTGATTTTGCATAAAGAACTGGATGCGGATGACGGTGAATTGACGCGGACCCGCAAAGTGCGCCGCAAGATCATTGGCGAGAAATATGCCGACTTGATTGATGCGCTTTATTCCGGCAAATCCGAAATCTATACCGAAACCGAAGTGACGTATGAGGACGGCCGCAAAGGCTCGATCTCGGCCACATTGGAAATCCGCGATGTGCCGGTTGTTCCGGTCAATCAGAAGGTGGCGGCAGAATGAATGAAATGACCGATAACTCCACCGTGGGCTACACCACTGAGGATGGCCGCAAAATCGGCGACACCATGATGGAGATGAAAAAAATCACTCTGCGTTTTGGTGGCGTGGTGGCGATTGAAAATATCAGCTTTGATATCCATGAGGGCGAAATTCGCGCCATCATCGGCCCGAACGGGGCTGGTAAGTCGTCAATGTTGAACGTGATCTCTGGGTTTTATAACCCGCAGGAGGGTGAAGTCTGGTTCCACGGATCCAAGCGCCCCCCGATGCACCCTTATCAAGTGGCGGAACAAGGCATCGCGCGGACGTTTCAGAACATCGCCTTGTTTAAAGGCATGAGCACGCTGGACAATATTATGACAGGTCGGATGACCAAGATGAACGCAGGGATGTTGTCGCAGGCGATCTGGTGGGGCAAAGCGGCCCGCGAGGAAGAAGAACATCGCCAGAGGGTTGAGGAAATCATTGATTTTCTGGAAATTCAGGCGATCCGTAAAACTCCGGTTGGGCGCTTGCCTTATGGGATGCAAAAGCGGGTTGAGCTGGGTCGCGCCTTGGCGTCTGAACCCAAGTTGCTGCTGCTGGATGAACCTATGGCGGGGATGAACGTCGAGGAGAAAGAGGACATGAGCCGCTTTATTCTGGATGTGAACGACGAATTTGGCACCACAATCGCCCTGATTGAACATGACATGGGCGTGGTGATGGACATCTCCGACCGCGTGGTGGTGATGGATTACGGCAAAAAGATCGGCGACGGCACACCTGCCGAAGTGCTGGCCAATCAGGACGTGATTGACGCATATTTGGGGGTGAGCAATGATTAATTTTCGCATGGATATAATTTTGCGGGGGTGCGCATAATGTCAGCTGGTTTTTATTACGGGGCCGAGGTTTTCCTGAATGGTCTGATGACTGGGGTGATGTATTCCCTCGTGGCGCTTGGCTTTGTGCTGATTTACAAATCATCAGGTGTTTTCAATTATGCCCAAGGGGTTATGGCGCTGTTTGCAGCCATGTCGCTGGTGGGTATACAAACCGGACAAGTGCCGTTTTCGCATCTGATTAACGCGATGTTTGGCACGAATGTGCATCACTTTGGCTGGCATTTGCCCGCATTACTGGCGATATTGCTGGCGGCGGGTGTTATGTTTATCTTTGCGGTTCTGGTTGAACGATTGATATTGAAGCATCTGGTCAATCAGGATCCGATCTTTCTGTTTATGGCGACCATTGGTCTGGCCTATTTCATGGAAGGGTTTGGCGATCTAATGTGGGGCAGCGACATCAAAACACTGGATGTCGGTATCCCGCAAGGTGGCAATACGTGGATCGAGGGAAAAACAGCCTTTTTGGGCGGCGAGGATTTCTACGGCTTCTAT
>DEIK01000119.1 GCA_002352425.1 Rhodobacteraceae bacterium UBA2776 | reverse complement strand
ATCACCCCGTGGAATTTTCCAAACGCTATGATAGCGCGCAAGGTGGCACCAGCCCTTGCCGTTGGTTGCACGTTCGTTGCCCGACCTGCTGAACTTACACCGCTGTCCGCCCTTGCTATGGCCGTATTAGGCGAGCGCGCTGGCATCCCCGCTGGTGTTTTCAATGTCATACCCAGCTCGGATTCACCGGCAATTGGCAAAGAGCTCTGCACCAGTCCAAAGGTTGCAAAAATTACCTTTACCGGCTCGACTCGCGTTGGTCAGATACTGATGGAACAATGCGCCCCGACAATCAAAAAAATGTCACTGGAGCTGGGCGGCAACGCTCCGTTTATTGTGTTTGATGACGCAGATGTCGATGCAGCGGTCGAAGGCGCGATTATAGCCAAATTCCGCAATGCAGGCCAGACATGCGTTTGCGCCAACCGCATTTATGTTCAAAGCGGAGTGTTTGATGAGTTTTCACAAAAGCTGGCGACGCGCGTTGCGGAATTTGCCGTGGGCGATGGCCTGACGGAAGGCACAAATATTGGCCCGATGATCAATGATGCTGCTCTTTCCAAAATCGAAGCCCATATCGCCGATGCGACAGCCAAAGGTGCAAGCATTGTAACCGGTGGCGCGCGGCATGAACTGGGCGGCAACTTTTTCACCCCGACGGTTGTTTCTGGCATGACATCTGAAATGATGGCGGCGCACGAAGAAACGTTTGGCCCGCTCGCACCGCTGTTTCGTTTTGAGACCGAGGACGAGGCTGTCGCCTTGGCTAATGACAGCCAGTTTGGCCTTGCAGGTTACTTTTACGCCAACGATATCCGAAGAATTTGGCGTGTGGCTGAACGGCTTGAAACCGGAATGGTCGGCATTAACACAGGCCTGATTTCAACCGAAGTCGCCCCTTTTGGGGGCGTAAAACAATCCGGTCTTGGACGCGAAGGCTCCAAATACGGGACGGATGATTACCTCGAAATCAAATACATGTGCTTTGGGGAGATCACTTAATCCGTGATGTAGGCGCATTTTCAAACGACTTACTAACAAGATTTGTTACCACAGGAAGGATCAAATATGACACATGAAAACACACTGATCAGACAGCTTGTTCACACAACCACAAATTGGAGAAATCTTGCGCTAATCCTCGTTGGTTCAGCAATTATTGCAATAGCCGCACAAGTCTCTGTGCCAATGTTCCCCGTTCCGATGACCCTGCAAACACTTGCAATTTCGGTAATCGGGTTGACCTATGGCGCAAGGCTGGCTGGCCTGACCCTGCTTGCTTATCTGGCCGAAGGCGCTTTAGGGTTGCCGGTTTTTGCCAACGGTGGAGCAGGGTTGCTTAAACTGATGGGACCAACGTCGGGCTTTCTTTGGGGGTTTGTCGGCATGGCCTTCTTGACGGGTTGGATGTCTGAAAATGGGTTTTCGCGCAGCGTAGTTCGCCTATCCATTGCTGCGCTGGTTCCCGCAGCCTTGCTTTATATTCCCGGTGTCCTGGGCCTCTGGGCACTTACACCCTTGGAGCTGCCCAGTGCTGTAAATGCAGGGGCTGTTCCCTTTCTTGTTGGCGACATCGTGAAATCTGCCCTTGCAGCATTGGTCGTTGGCGGGGGTTTGGCTGCTGTAAACAGCCGAAAACACAGCTGATCATTTCAGGCATCCCTGCGATTTACTCGCGGGGGTGCCCCATCAAAGTACATATTTGTGGCTAGGTAAAAAGCTGCTTCAAATCATTCTCAAAAAATTTGACTTGGGGCTTAGTATAAACTGAATTGACTAGGGTAAGATGTATCAACGACAACGACTATTATTGACGAATACACTCCCTCAGAAACCACACCCTTCACAATGTAACATATATCGCGTGGCTAAATATCGCGCTTCATGTCCGTTTGGCGGTCATGAACTTACGGGACCGCGTTGCATTGAATATCCAAGACCTGAGACGCGCCCGCGACCTCAGCCAGGAAGATCTTGCCTTAAGGGCAAACGTAAGCCGCGGCCACATGGGCAAGGTCGAAAATGCCAAGTTTGCGGCCTCATTAGACTTGCTCGAGAGAATAGCGAACGCACTCAATGTCGATCCCGTGAAACTCTTCACCAAACGCTAAATCTCAACAACTCTGCCTCTCCTCCACCAAATAACGAATTTAGATGGTAACTTTTTCAAAAGTCAGTAGGTGGTAATGAGTAAGAAGCAAACAGGTTGGCCGTTCCAGGAGGGATATGTGAGTAATGGTGTCTCCGAGACCCACGTTTTCACCGATTACCGCTGGAACAACAGTAAAATAACGCGCCACTGGTGGGTAAATCCAAAAAATATTGATCTCGCAAAGGTTGTCCTGCGTGATTTTTCATTAGATAGCAGCATCAAACCCGATCAATAAGAAAACCACTCCGAGTGGCCCATGTTCCCCTCATAATCTCCATACTCAACCATGATCTCTCGCGCGTAAAAGTTCCCAAACCCGCGACCAGCTGGCATGACAATCTCCTGCCCACTTTCCGCGACAAACGTAGATGGCCAAGGTCTTGATGATCCATGAACCCGCTGGACATATCGGCAGGTTCGGTTTTCACGATCACAGGAGCGGATACTCCAGTCCCATTGTCTAGGATCATCACGCGGCTCATATGCCCGTCCCGTAAACCAGATTACATGGGTTCGATTAAGCCATTCATAGTCTGGCAAAGACGTGTCCAGATCGGCTTCGCCACCGAGCCCTCCGAGGGATACCGGAACTGCGGCATAGGTGCAGATGCCAAACGGTGGCAATGAGGGCCAAGGCGTGATCCGCCGGATCATTACCCGATAAGCCCGTGCACAGACTGCACTTGGTGGAAACCCTCCCGCCATGCAGAGCATGATTGCACAATCGATGTCATAGGCGTGTGCCTTTTGCGGCAACCCGACACCTCCAAATAAACTGATCGTAAAAGCCAATATAAACCTGCGCATCGATACCTCCTAAACGTGTATGCGCCCATTATTCAGCATTTTGGTATATTCTGCAATATGTTGTATTGACTCAATGTGTCTTTCCGTCCTAAATGATTCTGACTAGAAGGGCTCTCAGGGGGAGAGTCCAAATGCCGATAGCAAGACATCAGATTTTGATCACACTTGATGGGGTTAAAGCCCTTCAAAAGGAAGGGTCAGCGTTTCAGTGTCGGTATGAACTTGTGGGGTTCACGGACGATGGCAAGCCGCGGTATCAGTGCATCTACCTGCGCGAGGGCGAGCCTGAGGCTATTCTGGTCTCGACCCGGATTACCCCGCTTGGCCCAGAAGCGCGGTATTTCAACATCTGGCCGGGGCTCTTTAAACACCATCTCGAATTTGGCGACGGGCGCGATCTGCGCTTTGGTTCTGACTACGCTATCACCCTCGAAGGCGACAGCTGACGTTCTTTCGTTCGGCAAGGATGGGACAGTCCGTGCATTAGGTTGGTCGTTTCACGGGACACGGCCAAACTGGGTGACGCCTGACAGCAATACAAGTGCTATGGTTTCAGCTGCGCCTGCCCAACCATCAAATGGCGGATCGGCAATCATCCTAGATTTGATCCGCAGAACGGCTTTGCGTCACGAGCGTAATCGCGCACTTGTAGCTGTTGGTCTTAGCCAATCCGATTGGCACATTCTGTTTCAGGCGATGATCGAAGCTGAAAGCAGCTACAATCCAACAGCTGTCAGCCCAAAAGGAGCCTATGGTCTTGGTCAGTTGATGCCAGATACAGCGCGGGCACTTGGTGTTGATCCACGCAACATAACTCAAAATCTGGACGGAGCGGCACGGTATTTGCTCGCCCAACTCGCAGAATTCAAATCTGTTGATCT
>DEIK01000104.1:1208-20686 GCA_002352425.1 Rhodobacteraceae bacterium UBA2776 | reverse complement strand
TACGGGTCGATTTGCAGGCGTTGGAAGAAACCAGTGCGCTGATGCAGCGCAAGATTTCGATTTATCACAAGTTGGAGGCCGAGCAGGCCGCGACACATAAAGGAGAGACACATTGAGCGAAGCATTGGAAAAAGGCCGGGCCGTCCTTGCGGGCCTGAACCCCGAGATGGAAGTAATATTAAGCGAGCGCTATGACGACATCCTGCCCGGGTTTTCAGAAAGTTTGGTTGAATGGGCCTATGGGCACCATTATGCGCGCGGTGTGGTCGATATGAAGACCCGCCAACTTTGCACAATTGCTGCATTAACAGCGATGGGAGGCCAGACAACCCCGCAATTAAAAGCAAATATCGAACATACGCTGACGGCAGGGGCGACGGAGCAGGAAATTGTCGAAGTGATCTGGCAAATGGCGCTATATGGCGGAATACCCGCTGCCATTAACGGGCTGAATGCCGCCAAAGAGGTGTTCGCAGCGCAACAATGAAGCCCGTGTCAGATATACGCAGTTTAATTGTTACGGGAATGCGCTAGGTTGCAGCCGAACCAAAAGGGCCGCAAACCATGAGCGAATTTCAAGACCACCCGTTGCGCTACCAAATGGCGAACGAGCTGCACGCGCGGCCCTACCCGACGCTGAGTGCGCCGTGTCATGCGATGTATCTGGCCATTAAGAACCCGCTTGATGCGGCCAATCGGGACCGTGTGCAGGACCGCGCCCATCTGCTCGACCTGCTGGACCGATTTGGTGCCGCACACCCGCCGCCTGATGCCACGCATTTCTTTTGTGACCTTGGGCAATATCGGCTGAAATGGGAATTGCACACCGAATTTGTCACCTACACGTTGTTTGCCGATGGGGTGCAGGAACGCCCGTTTGATCCGGTGGCCTTTGAGGTGTTTCCGGCCGATTGGCTGGCAAGCATTCCGGGCAAACGGCTGACGTCGGCGTTGATCCGCGTTGAAGAAATGCCCAAAACAACCAAACAGGTCGAGGCCCGCATCAAAGAAAGCTTTGTGGCCGAGAGCATCGCCGTTTCCTATGCGCTGGATCGTTTGGCAATTGTGGCGGGGGATTACCGGATTGATAGCGCCGGTCATTTGCGGTTTGCGATTTTCGTGAAATCGGGCACCGGCGAGCGGCGCATCGGGCGCACCTTGCAACGGCTGTGCGAGATCGAGACCTATAAGGCGATGTCGATGTTGGCGTTGCCAAAGGCTCGGAGCTTGTCAAACAAGTTGGCCAAGGTGGATGTGCAGGTCTCGGATCTGGTCGGGCATATCAAGGGCTCGGATCGGTCCGAAGAGGACGTCCTGAGCGAGTTGTTAGGGATTTCAGCCGATTTGGAAGATCAAATGGCGCGGTGCAGTTTTCGGTTTGGCGCGACGCGGGCCTACGGGGTGATTGTGAACGAGCGGGTGGCAGCCTTGCGCGAAGAGCGGTTTGGCGGGCGGCAAACGTTTTGCGAATTTATGTCGCGCCGGTTTGATCCGGCGATGCGTACGGTCCATTCCGCGGAGGAACATCTGGTGTCGATGTCGGATCGGGTGATGCGAGCGGCGGATCTGTTGCGCACACGGGTCGAGGTGGAGCGCTCGGCGCAAAATCAGGCGCTGCTGGAAAGCTTGGACCGGCGGGCGGACTTACAACTGCGTCTGCAGCGCACGGTAGAGGGCTTGTCGGTGGTGGCCATCAGCTATTACGCGATCAATCTGGTGACCTATGCGACCTATCCTTTCGCCAAGGCAGCAGGGCTGGACAAGCCGGTGCTGACAGCGATTGCGACGCCTTTGGTGTTGCTGGTGGTGTGGTGGATCGTGCGCCGGATCAGAAAGGCGCATTAGAGCGAAGAAAGCTGTCAGGCTTGATAAGCGGTTGGGTTAGTGGAACGTGGTGAAGCGCGTTTTCAGACCCAAATGAAAGGTCATAGGCTTTGCGCCACCGGTGCCGCGCAGGGTTTGCATTTTGCCAATCCCCGCTGATATCGCCAGCTTGTCATTGACGGCATAATCCAGCTCGAGTTTCGCCGCCGCGACCAAGCCGCCGTTCGTCTGGATGCCGCCGCCGCCTGCCGCGCCCAACATGCCCTCGACAGATACGGTCCATCGGTCATTCAGCGGAAATTCATAGCCCATGCCCATCAGCCCAATCGCGTAGCCGCCCGCATGTCCACCCGCAACGGTTTGCGCGTTTCCAGTCAAATACAAGTGCTTGCCAACAAACAAATCAACTGAACTTTCAATCAACAAAGGCGAGGCCGTGGCCGTCACGCCGGGCTTGCGATAGCCGGTATTGGGGGATTGCGATGTGACCCCCATGCTGAGTTGCCAATGTTGCGGATTATCATAGGGGCGGTTTTTTTGCCCGAAACTGAGCGACGTGCGCACATAGGGCACGATTGCGGTCAAATCGCCATCCAGCGCGGTGGTGGCCTGTGCGCCAAATTCCAGATCAAGCCCGCGCAGCAGCGGAACGGCCACGCCGGCCCCGACGGTCGCGATGAAACCGCCACCGGTGTCCACATCACCACCGCCGCCGAAACCAGCGGCGACTTCGGCAAAGGCCCGCAACCCTGTCGATGAGGTTTTCCAGCGATAGCCAAACTGAATGTCGGCATAGCCTTCGCCGTCCCCCGCCATCGCCCCTGTGCTCTGAATAAAGGTTTCGTTACGGGCCATCGGTGAGGCGGCAAATGTGGCCTCGATGCCAACCAGTGACATGGTACCAAGCGCGCGCCCGCTGCGGGTCAGATTGCTGCTGGGGTGGAACTGTTTGACCAGAGGTTTGACGGCCCGCAACACACGGCCATCACTGACGCCGCTGTTGACATGGCCGCCCATATAGGCGGCATTGGTGTCGCGTGACAGCCCGAAACTAAGTGCCGGAGTCGAGATTGGCGCGCCAGAGACGTTGACATAGGACACCCCCAAGGAGCCGCTGACATTGCCAAACAGATGCCGGCGCAGGCTGATATGGGCCCGTGTCATCAACCCGTCGCCGCCAACCAGCGCAGCTCCACCGCCACCGCCAATGAAACCGCCCAGTTCCAGCTCGGTCTTGTTGTCAATCCGCCAGCGTTTGGCCAGTTCAAACCCGCCGACAAACAATCCCCCCGCATCCCCCGCCGCGGCAGAGTAGAGCGTCTGGCCGAAATGAAGCCCTGGGCGGATTTCCTGAAAGGCGGTGATGGAGTGGAACGCGTCCAGCGTGCCTTGGCTTTTGGCGAACACATCAAACCCGTAGCGGTATTCCATCGGGGCGGATTGGGCTTGGGTGCCGATCAGGCAGCCAAGGGTCAGGGCGGTCAGAATTGTTTTCATACCGGATAGGGTACTGCTGTTGACCCTTTGGGTCTAGTGCCTACCTGCATCAGACGGGTCTAAGCGCTGGGTTTGGTGGCGGCTTGCCTGATCCCGTCACCTGTCATAACAAGGCCTGAAACCGTGATCAGCAAGATCAGCAAAGCTGCCAGCGGGAGTGTTGGATCAGGCGGGTCATTCATCAGCATGCGCCCTAGGTCAGCGTTGAATGTAGGTTGGCCTATCCCGACAAACCCCAGATAGCTGCATGCCAGAAATGTCCATGCCAGTGCCGAAAAAAGTCCAAGCCTGATCGCCTGGATCGCGCTGTTGACCTGCCCCGTTGCCAGTGTTGTGCGCAGTGTGAATGGGGTAATTGCCAATCCGATTGAGAGACTAATAATAAGGGTGACGGGGATGATTTCCCGTGTTCCTTGCAGCAAGTTAATTGAAAAGATCGTGATGGGGACGAGTGCAGGAAAGGCCAGAAACAAGCGCATAAATCGCCATCCCATTCCGGTCCAATGGGTGCGCACAGGCACTTCGGGGAGCAGGGAGTTTTTTTGCGTAAGAGGAGCAGCAATAAAGCGGCCCCCAATAGCACAACAATACAGGCCAAACGAAACCAGTCAAAATATGTATCGGTTCCCTCAAGGGCAATTACATATAAGATCAGGGCCATCGTAACGGCCCAGAAAAGGACCATGAGTTGCGATATGGTTTTAACAATGATCGGCGCGAACTGTGGTTTTTTGGCAAGGATTGCGGATCCAAGCCCTCGGCCTAGGGCCAGCGCGACAAGCAGCGTTAACAGCAGGACGGGCAACAACAAGCTCAATCCTATGCGCAGGCGCAAGGGGGGTTAGCGTCCTCGGATGCGGGGGTCCAGGGCGTCGCGCAGGCCATCACCGATGTAGTTGACCGACAGCACTGTCAGCGAAATCGCCAGACCGGGCCATATCACCCGTTCGGGGTAAAGCTGTAGGAAATCGGTGGCGTCAAACAGCAGGCGGCCCCATGTCGGGAAATCCGGTGGGAAGCCTAGGCCGAGGAACGACAGCGCGCTTTCCGTGATGATCGCGTTTGCGATGCCCAAGGTGGCCGACACCATGATCGGGGACAGCACGTTGGGCAGGATATGCCGCAGGATCATTTTGAATGGCGTGGTGCCGATAGAGCGGGCCGACAGAATGAACTCGCGCTCCTTTAAGGCCAGCACATCGCCGCGCACGATTCGTGCGGTGGGCATCCAACTGGTGATACCGATGGCCGAGACCATCAGGATAAAAATGCCGGTTTCAGTGCCAAAGGCCGCGCTCAGCGGTTCGCGAAACAGCATCACCATCACCAGCAATAGCGGCAATAGGGGCAGGGCGAGGAACAGGTCGGTCAACCGCATCAAAATGCCATCCAACCGTCGGAAATAGCCGGCTGAAACCCCCACCAATGTACCTAGGAACAGCGCCAGCAACATAGCCGTTAGACCAACCGCAATCGAGATTTGCCCGCCACGGATCATCCGTGCCAGCGTATCGCGCCCCAGTTGGTCCGTGCCCAGCGGATGCACCCAAGACGGTCCCTGATTGCGGGCCGGGATGTCGATAAGGGTTGCGTCGAATGGCCAGAGTGCTTCACCGAACATCACCGCAAACAGGATGATCAAAAAGATCACAGCACTGATCATTGCGCCACGGTGGCTCTTGAATTGACGCCAGACGTCCCACCATTGCGAATGAGGTGCGCTGCTGGGTTGGGCTGAATCAGTCATAGCGGATCCTCGGGTCAAGAATGCCGTACATGATATCGGCAATGAGGTTGAAGAGCACAATCAATATGGCAAACATGAAGGTCAGTGTTTGTACCATTGGCAGGTCATTGGCTTGAATGGCGGGGATCAGCAATTGACCGATACCGTTCACTTTGAACACTTGTTCCGTGATGATTGCGCCGCCGAAAATGGCCGGAACGCCCAGTGCAATCACGGTGACCACGGGGATCATTGAATTGCGCAACACATGCACCATGACCACGACCTGTTCGCTCAGACCCTTGGCCCGCGCGGTGCGCACGTAATCCTGGTTTAGATTGTCCAGCATCGAAGCGCGCATAAAGCGGCTGATTTGGGCGGTGGTTTGGAGTGCCAGCACCATCACGGGCATGATCATTTGTTTCAACTGTTTGCCAAAGGATTCCCAACTGTCGACCACCAGCGTGGTGTCATAGATCGACGGGAACCAGCCCAGCAATACCGAAAAGATCACGATCATTAAGACGCCCGAAAAGAATGGTGGCACGGAGTAACCGATCATCGAAATGAACGTCCCGATTTGATCAAAAATCGAATACTGCTTATAGGCCGAGTAAATCCCGATCGGGATCGCGATCAACACACCAACCAAATAGGCCATGCCCACCACCCACAGTGTTTGCGGGATGCGCTGCACTACGATGTCCATCACCGGCGAACGGGTCTGCCAGCTGATGACGCGCAGTTTACCCTCGGCGAAGGTGCTGCCGGTCATGTGGTCGATCAGCACTTGAGGCTCGATCCAGAACATCTGCACCAGCCATTTGTAATACTGAACGTGGATGGGTGCACCAAGGCCCAAGGCCTCGCGCATCTTTTCTTTGACCTCGGGGGGGACGGTCAGTGGCACCTGGGCCATTGGGTCGTTCGGGGCCAGCTTCAACAGTAGGAAAATTACCAAAGAGATGAACAAAAGCGTCGGCACAGCCAGCAACAGGCGTCTGATGGTAAAAGTTAGCATCGGCGTCTCAGTTTATGTCTTGGATGAAGGGGAAAGGATGAGGTGCGGCCCCATATCTGCATACGGGGCCGCAGTTTTGTTGGGAACTTACTTCGCGCGTGTCCAGTCAGCCACGTTCCAAGTTTCTGTGTCCCAAACGTTCATGCGAACGCCTTCCAATGTGTTGGAGCGGGCAGAAACGTCTGAACGGTGGGTGATCGGCAGCATGACATAAGCCTGCATCAGTGTATCATTCATCGCTTTTGCAAGCATGATACGTTTGTCGATGTCACCTGTGACAGCCATTTCAGCAACCAGAGCGTCATAGGCTTCTGTACAGAAGCGTGGCATGTTGTTGCCCTGCCATTGGTTGTCCGGTGTTGGGGCTTGGTCACATTTCCAGCCACCCATATAGGATTCTGGGTCCGTGCCGGAGAAGTTGTTGGTGTACATTTCAACGTCTGCAAAGAACTTTTGGAATGTATCGTTGGACCCTGGATCGGAACCAAAGAACACGGACGCCGAGATGTTGCGAAGTTCAACTTCGACACCCAATTCGCCCCACCACTGTTTCACCAGCGCTTGGTAGTCCTGACGCACAGCATTTGTGGACGTTTGGTACAGAACCGACAGTTTCACACCATCTTTGGCGCGGATACCGTCGCCGCCACGTGCATAGCCAGCTTCATCCAGCAATGCGTTGGCGCCAGCGATGTCTTGGACAAGGCAGGCATCATTTGCGCTAGAGGCATAGATTGCAGGGGCCGGCAGCACGTTACAGGTTGGTTTACCTGTTGCGCCATAGCCGATTTCAGTCAGCAGCCCGCGGTCAATCGCCATTGAAAGCGCTTTGCGCACCTTAATGTCTGTCAGGAATGGGTGAGGTTTGGCCACTGTGCCGCGCTCGTCGCCCGCTTCTGGACGAACATCAGTCAGGTTGACCATGATCCGTTCAACGGAGGAGCCATAACCCGAGATGACTTTGCCTTTGCCAGCGGCTTCCATGTTGGACAAAACGTCTGGGGCCAATTGCAGGTTCCAGGCGTAGTCAAATTCACCTGTTTCCAGAACCGAACGCCCCGCCGCCGTTGCGTCGCCGCCACCTTTGAAGGTCACAGTTGCAAAGGATGGTTTGTTCGGATCACGGTAGTTTGGGTTGGCTTTGAATGTGATCACGTCATTTGGACGGAATTCATCAACCATGAACGGGCCAGTGCCGATCGGGTTAAAGTTTTCGGTGGTGCATTCCTGGGCTTTTGCCCCAACGCATTCCGCAAACTGTGCGGCCTGAATGATGTTGGTGTTGCCGCCAACGAAGGGGCCGTATGGGAATGGCTTTGGCACACCAAACGTCACAACCGCCGTCAAAGCGTCGGGCGTATCAACGCTGACCACGTCCTCGTAATAGTTCGAGTTGGCGCAACCGCCATCTGGGTTCGTGCAATATTCCCAAGTGAATTTTACATCGGCCGATGTCAGGGCTGTGCCGTCGGACCATGTAATGCCTTCGGATATCTTCCATGTGATGGTTTTCAGATCCTCGGAAACGCCGCCATTGGCAACGGTTGGGACTTCGTCAACCAACCAAGGCACAATCGCACCGGTTTCGTCATAGCGGGCCAGTGGTTCCAGAACCATTGAGGCCGCATCCATTTCTTTGGTGCCGCCGGACAAATAGTTGTTCATCGTTGATGGCGCTTGCCAATAGATGATGTTCAGGTGGCCGTCTGAGCCGCGCTCAGCCATCGCCGCTGGGGCGATCACAAAAGAACAGGCCGCGCCCATCAGAATTGCTTTAATTGTCATGATTAGTAGTCTCCCTAGTTGATATCGTGGAATGCAAATCCACTGTAGGGGGAGCCGAACATACCGAATTGCCACGCCGTTTTCACGACAAGGCGACGGTATTGATTGGTTTGTGCATAAGCCCCAGAACAAGAGGCAGGCAGCGCCCAATCGGGCATATGTTAACTCCCAGGCAGTGTATTTTTTATAGCCGGTACATGTCGTCCAGCAGCTTGCATGCGAAAAGGCTAACAGGAAATTCTTTTGGATCAATACCTATCTTTCTAACTTAACGTAAATTCGGAAAGTTCAGAAAACCTGCGGGCTGGCTCTTGACCTTATGCGCCGACGCGCCCAACCTCGGGCCTTATCTGAAGCCGGAGGTCAAATGACGCGTTCAGAACCACAGCATTACAGTGCCCGTGAACTGCTTGAAAAACTTGTCTCTTTTCCAACCGTTAGCTCAGAATCCAATCTGGAATTGGTGGATTGGGTCGAGGCCTATCTGGAATCACATGGCGTAAAATCGCACCGCGTTTACAATCAATCCATGACCAAAGCCAACCTATACGCCAACGTCGGGCCCGAGGTTGAGGGGGGCGTTATCCTATCGGGCCACACGGACGTTGTGCCGGTGGTGGGGCAGGATTGGGTGACGGACCCGTTCACAGTTGTTGAGAAAGACGGCAAGCTGTTTGGCCGTGGCACCTGCGACATGAAAGGTTTTGATGCGCTGGCCTTGTTGGCGGTGCCTTTGGCGCTGGAGCGTGGGGTTAAGCGCCCAATCCAGATCGCCCTGTCTTATGACGAAGAAATCGGCTGTGTCGGCGCCCCCGATATGATCGACGTGATGGCCAAACATCTGCCGCGCGCAGCGGCGGCGATCATCGGTGAACCCTCGATGATGAAGGTGGTGTCAGGCCATAAAGGCGGCTTTAGCGTGCACACGAAAATGCACGGCTACGAGGTGCATTCCTCGCTGTTGCACACCGGCGTTTCTGCGGTGATGGAGGGGGCAAAACTGGTGGATTGGTGCAACCAGAAAAACGCCAAAAGTGCGGCCAGCACCCCATCCGCCATGGCGGCTGATTTCGACCCGCCATATACCAGCCTGCATGTGGGCATCATTCACGGCGGCACGGCCAATAACATCGCCGCCAAAGATTGCGAATTTGGCGTGTTTTTCCGCCCCGTGCCGGGGGATAACACCGATGACTGGCGCGACGCCTATTTGGCCAAAGTGGCCCAAGTCGAGGCCGGCATGAAAGCCATCCGCCCAGAGGCATGGATCGAAACCCGTTCGAGTTTTGAGGTGCCGGCGTTGGAGCCCGAGGTCGATGGGGCGGCCGAAAATCTGGTGCGCCGATTGACGGGGGACAACAGCACAAATGCGGTGGCCTATTGCACCGAGGCCGGACAATTCCAACAGGGCGGGTATTCTGCCATCGTTTGCGGCCCGGGCAGCATTGAACAAGCCCACCAAGCCAATGAATTTATTGAAATCAGTCAGTTAGAAGCAGGTGAGCAGTTCATGCACCGTTTAATTGACCACCTTTGCGAGGAATAGAAAACATGCCTATCAAGAACAGATTTGCCGACTTGCAAGAAGAAATCACCGGCTGGCGCCGCCACTTGCATGAAAACCCCGAACTGTTGTTCGACACGCCGAAAACTTCGGCCTTTATCACTGAAAAGCTAAAGGAATTTGGCTGTGACGAAGTGGTTGGTAAAATTGGCCGCACGGGTGTGGTCGCCGTGATCAAAGGCAAGACCAATACCTCGGGCAAAGTGATTGGCTTGCGGGCGGATTTTGACGCCTTACCGATCATTGAGGCGACGGGATTGGACTATGCCAGCAAAACGCCCGGCGTTATGCACGCTTGCGGTCATGACGGGCATACGGCGATGTTACTGGGGGCCGCGAAATATCTGGCTGAAACCCGCAATTTTGACGGCACTGCGGTGATGATCTTTCAGCCCGCTGAAGAAGGCGGCGGCGGCGGCAAGGAAATGGTTGACGACGGCATGATGGAGCGTTGGAACATTCAGGAAGTCTATGGCATGCACAACTGGCCAGGTAAGGATATTGGCGAATTCTCCATCCGTCCGGGTCCGTTTTTTGCGGCCACAGATACCTTTGAAATCGTGGTTGAGGGCAAGGGCGGTCATGCGGCCAAACCGGACGTTTGTATTGACCCAACCGTGGTTGCGAGCCACATCGTTTTGGCCTTTCAAAGCATCGTTTCGCGCAGTGTGGACCCGGTGAAACAGGCCGTGGTATCGGTCACCAGTTTTGAGACTGAAAGCAAAGCCTTTAACGTGATCCCGCAAATCGTCACCCTGCGGGGCACGGTGCGCACATTGGACACCGAGGTGCGCGATTTGGTCGAGCAACGGGCGACCAAGCTTGCCGAGGCCACAGCCGAGGCTTACGGCGCGACCGCCAAAGTGGATTACATCAGGGGTTATCCGGCCACGGTGAACCACGCCACCGAAACCGAATTTGCGGCAGAATCGGCGGCCAAAGTCTCGGGGGCGTGCGATACGGACGCGGCCCTTGTGATGGGCGGCGAGGATTTCTCTTACATGCTGGAGTCGCGCCCGGGTGCCTATATTTTGATGGGCAACGGGCTTGAGGGGGCGATGGTGCACCACCCCGAATATAACTTCAACGACGAGGCGATCCCAAGCGGGTGCAGCTGGTGGGCCGAGATGGTCGAAAGCCGGATGCCTGCGAGTTAAGCCACGCCATGAAGCCGTTTTTGATTTTGCAATTGCGCCCTGAGACTGAGGCGTCTGATGATGAATATCAGGCGTTTTTGACCAAAGGGCATTTGACGCCTGATCAGGTGCGCCGGATTCGTCTGGATTGTGAGGAAATTCCACAAGATCTTGATCTGGAGGACTATTCTGGCGTGATTGTTGGCGGTGGGCCGGGCTGTGTGTCCGACCCAGCCGATAAGAAATCTGCCATTGAAGCGCGGATCGAGACGGCGGTTTTGGCGATGATGCCGCAGATTTGTGAACAGGATATCCCGTTTATGGGGTGTTGTTATGGGATTGGAGTTCTGGGGACCCATCTGGGCGGCCGCGTGGATAAATCTCGCTATTTTGAAGAGGTTGGGACATCCGATTGTACGGTGACACAAGACGGTGCCGGTGATGCGATGTTGGACGGGGTCCCGACGACGTTTGGGGCCTTTGTGGGTCACAAAGAGGCGCTGCAAGAGCTGCCTTTGGGTTGTGTGCATTTGGTGTCATCTGAAACCTGCCCGTATCAAATGATCCGGTTTGGGCGCAATGTTTACGCCACCCAGTTCCATCCCGAAGCAGATAGTGAAGGGTTTGAGGTTCGTATTGGGGTTTATAAAGACCGCGGTTAT
The DNA here is from genome assembly GCA_002352425.1 of Rhodobacteraceae bacterium UBA2776. Classification (GTDB taxonomy): domain Bacteria; phylum Pseudomonadota; class Alphaproteobacteria; order Rhodobacterales; family Rhodobacteraceae; genus Profundibacter. Next base: position 9,471 of record DEIK01000104.1, on the reverse strand, counting down.
TTTGCGCCAAAAGATGCGGGGCGTTTGGTTGAAATGTGCCGGGCTGCGGATGTGCATGCACCAGAGTTGATTTTGCGTAACTTTGTCAAAACCTACGCCTGCGATTAAGTGGAGTTGCGCCGCCTGACGGCGTCGCCCCAAGCGTTTTGCCCCTGCGGGCCAAAACGCGAAGATGCCTGCGGCGCGGGTATTTATGAAAAGAAGAAAATAGGGCAGCGCCTTTGGCTCTGGGAGGCTAGCCGCCGGTGTGGCTCATGTGGCGGGAAACCTGGCCCTCGGCGCGTTGACGTGAGTAGTCAAAATCATGGCCCTTGGGTTTGCTGCCAATGGCTGTGTGGATGGCGGCAATGAGCGGGGCGTCGCTGTCTGGATTTTGACGCAGGGCAGGGCGCAGGTCCATGTGGCCCTCTTGGCCAAGGCAAGTGTATATCTCGCCCGTGCAAGTGATGCGAACGCGGTTGCAGCTTTCACAGAAATTATGGCTAAGCGGTTGGATTAGGCCAATTTTCTGGCCAGTTTCATTGATCCTAATGTAATGTGCCGGCCCGCCCGTGCTGATCGTTAGGTCGGTGGTGGTGAAACGGGTTTCAATTTGGGCGCGCAGGTCCTTCAAAGACCAATATTGGCCCAGGCGCATGGCCTCGCTCATGTCTTCGCCCATGGGCATGACTTCGATAAAGGTTAAGTCCATACCCTTGGCGTTACAAAATTCCTGTAGTGTGAACAGCTCATCCTCATTGAATCCCTGCACGGCCACAGCGTTTAATTTCACCTGCATTCCGGCAGCTTGTGCCGCTTGGATGCCGCGTAAAACCTGTGGCAAGCGGCCCCAGCGGGTGATCTTGGCGAATTTTTCCTCGTCCAGCGTGTCAAGCGATACGTTGATGCGTTTCACGCCACAGGCGGCCAGTTCCTCGGCGTATTTACCAAGTTGCGATCCGTTGGTGGTGAGGGTGATTTCTTCAAGCGCGCCGCTGTCCAGATGACGCTTCATCGACTGGAAAAAGCTCATGATGCCGCGCCGCACCAAAGGCTCGCCCCCTGTGACGCGCAGCTTTTTGACGCCAAGCCCGACAAAGGCGGTGCACATGCGATCCAGTTCCTCAAGCGTGAGCAATTCCTTTTTGGGGAGGAATTTCATGTTTTCCGACATGCAATAGGTACAGCGAAAATCGCAGCGGTCTGTAACCGAGACGCGCAAATAGGTGACCGCGCGCATAAAGGGGTCAATCAGGGCAGGTTCCATCCGCGTATTCTAGGAGTGTTGGGGGGCAACAACAAGGGGATAGATCAAGCTGTGGGGCATTGATGTAGGCGGCGATACGACATAGTTTAGGGTTATGAAAAATGTTCATTATTCCGGAATAGTGGTTTTGACAGCGGTGCTGTTGTCGGGCTGTGGTGAAACCTTTAGCGCCAACTTTGGCACTGGCTTGCGGGGGGCGAAACCGGCCGCAGTTGATACGGCCGCCGGGCAGAGCGACACAGGCACGCGGCCTGTTGAGCGGCCCGCGCCCTCCCAAAGCGTCGCGCCAAAACCGGCGGAATCGGCCCAAACGGCCGAGCAGTTTGATACAACGACCAGTGCGCAACGGGCCGAAGCAGAAGAGGCCGCGCCGATCAGTGGGGAACGCAAGTTGGGAGCAACGATCGGGTCGCTTGGAAATCCGGCAGAGCCTGGCTTTTGGTTGAAAACGCCGCTGGTGTCGACCGCGGCCAAGGGGCGGGTTGAGTATCCAAGCAACGGAAAATCAGTTTCAGTTGATCTGATTCCAATTGATGGGCCAAAAACGGCGGGCAGTCGGGTGTCCTTGGCGGCCTTACGTGTGTTAGAGGCACCTTTGGCGGGTCTGCCTGAATTGATCGTGTACGCGGAGTAACGCACTGATGAACCGGTTGATAACACCAAATCCTGACTAGGATGTGATGCGTCGGGATTTTCGTTGGAACCTGCCTGCTGACTACAATATTTCGACCAGTTGTTGCAGCGCTTGGGCAGCGCGTGCGCCTGATCAGGTTGCGCTGATTCATCTGGGCCAAGATGGCGCGGCGCAGCACTGGACCTATGGGATGTTGGAACGGGCTTCCAATGGGGTGGCCAATGCCTTTGCTGCACGTGGGCTAAAGCGGGGGGATCGGTTGGCGATCTTGTTGCAGCAGGGGCCCGAGGTTTTGATCAGCCATTTTGCGGCCTATAAACTGGGCGCGATTGCGCTGCCGTTGTTCACCTTGTTTGGTGAAAAGGCGCTACACTATCGGTTGACGGATTCGGGATCGAAATTCGTTGTGACGGATGCGGATAATCTGCCTAAAATCACGGGGCTAATGGATGACCTGCCAGACCTTTCCGAGGTCTATTCAACAGAGCTAGCTGCCGATCCGATCCGTGATTTCCATGCTGAAATTGCGGCCGCTTCGGATGGGTTTGCGCCGGTTGCCACCACGCCGGATGACCCAGCATTGTTGATCTATACGTCTGGTACGACAGGGCCACCCAAAGGGGTGTTGCATGGCCATCGGGTGCTGTTGGGGCATTTGCCGTCGATTGAATTGCACCATGAATTTTTCCCGAAAAAAGACGACCGTGGATGGACGCCCGCTGATTGGGCGTGGATCGGCGGGTTGTTGGATATGGCGATGCCGTGCCTGCATTATGGTGTGCCGTTGATCAGTCGCCGGATGCGAAAATTCGACCCGGATGAAGCCAATGATTTGATGGCGCGTCACAAACTACGTAACCTGTTCATGCCGCCGACCGCACTGAAAATGATGCAGCAGGCAAAGGTGCCAAGTGGCGTACATTGCGGTCCGTCAGTTCAGGTGGCGAAAGCCTGGGGGCCGTTGTTGGAATGGGCGTAGGCCACTTTGGGCTGTCATATCAACGAGCTTTATGGCCAGACCGAGTGCAATTTGGTGGTCTGTTCCCAAGGCGGTGGCGGGCATCAGATGGCGGGCAAAATGGGGCGCGCGGGACCGGGGCATGATGTGGCGGTGATTGATGCGAGCGGCGACGTGTTGCCAACGGGTGAAGTGGGCGAAATCGCGGTGCGTCGCCCTGATCCGGTGATGTTTTTGCGCTATTGGAACAAACCCGAGGCCACGGCTGAGGAATTTACCGGCGACTGGATGCGCACAGGCGATTTGGGGGCCTGCGACGGGGCAGGGTACTTCACCTTTGCCAGTCGGGACGATGATGTGATCACCTCGGCGGGGTACCGGATTGGGCCGAGCAAGATCGAGAATTGCCTATGTGGTCATCCGGATGTGGTGATGGCGGCGGTGATCGGGGTGCCGGACGCGCTGCGAACCGAGGTTGTGAAGGGTTTTGTCGTCTTGCGCGACGGGGCTGATTGGACGGGGTTGGAGGCCGCTTTGATCCAGCGGGTGCGCGATAAAGTTAACCCGCATGTGGCGCCGCGATGGATTGAACGCATCAAGGCGCTGCCGATGACGGCAACGGGCAAAATCATGAAACGCGAGTTGCGCGACCACTAGATTTCAGCCGTGCCGCGCTATTTTAGCTTGCGGATGGCATCTTTGACGGCAAAGGGTTTCATGCGCTCGCCATGGGTTTCCACAAAAGCACGGGTGCGGTTGGGATCATGTTTGCCCAGATCGCGCAGCCACCACGAGATGGATTTTTGGATGAACCAGTTGGTGTCATCAACATAGCTTGCGGCCCAGCCCAAAACACGTTCGCGGATCTCTAGGTCAGCAGGTTTTGGATTATTTTGCTTGGTCCAGGGCAGGGTGATCACAAGGGCGGCGCGGCGGGTCCACATATGCGGTGACTTGGTCCATTCCTCAACCTCGTCAAGCCGCCTTGGGTCGGCCTCGATGCGTTTGCGCCCAGCGGTGCAGGCGTGATCGGCAATTGCCCAACCATCAAATTCTGGCACCCATGATTTGATCAAACTCCAGACGGCATCATCAGGGGTGATGCGGGCCTGGGTCAGCAATTTGGCGGCGGCGATGCGGGCTTCGAAATAGCCGCTTTTCCATAACCCATCGGCCAAGGCCACCCGCCCGTCAATATCGAGAGCCGCGCGCCAGTTTTTGACTTCTTCGTCGATCATCGGATTGGCCACACCGAGAAAGGGGCGCTTGGATTTGTGATAGGCGGCCATTTGCAGCGCCTTGCCCTCAACGGTGTGTTGACGCAGGGCGGTAATTGCGTTTCCCGGGGTCATTCTACGGTGACCGATTTGGCTAGATTGCGAGGTTGATCCACGTCGGTGCCTTTGGCGATTGCTGTGTGATAGGCCAGCATTTGGGCTGGGACTGCGTAAAGAATGGGCGCAAACAGGTCGTCGACTTGCGGCATGGTCAGGGTCTCCCATGTGCCTTCACCGGCTTCTTTGATCCCTTGTGCATCCGAGATCAACAGCACCTTGCCACCGCGCGCCATCACCTCTTGCATGTTGGAAACTGTTTTGTCGAATAGGGTGTCACGCGGGGCCATCACAACCACGGGCATCATCTTGTCGATCAGCGCGATGGGGCCGTGTTTTAGTTCACCTGATGCATAACCTTCGGCGTGTATATAGCTGATTTCTTTCAATTTCAATGCTCCCTCCAAGGCCAGGGGGAACATCGCGCCACGGCCCAAAAACAGCACATCCTGAGCCTCGGCCAGCTTGCGGGAAACGGCTTTGACTTCGGGTCCGGTGTTGATCGCAAGGCTTAACAAACCGGGCAAAGTGCGCAGGGTTGCAAGCTGTTTGGCCAATACATCGTTGCTGATTTCACCGCGTGTCTGCGCGGCCTTTAGCATCAAAGACGCCATCACGGTCAACTGACAAGTGAACGCCTTGGTCGAGGCCACACCGATTTCAGTGCCGGCCAAAATGGGTAGGGCCAGATCGGATTCGCGTGCGATAGAGGATTCAGGCACATTGACCACCGAAACGATCATATCGGCTTTGCCCTGACAGTATCGCAGCGCCGCCAATGTGTCGGCTGTTTCACCGGATTGGCTGACAAACAGGGCCAAGGTGCGGGCGGGAATGGGCGGCTCGCGGTAGCGAAACTCAGAGGCCACATCGACCTCGACGGGCAGGCGGGCAACCTGTTCAAACCAGTATTTGGCGGTGAGGCAGGCCAGATAGGCGGTGCCGCAGGCCACCATAGTGATGCGGTCAAATTTGGTGAAATCAATGCCACCATCGGGCAGGATGATTTCGGTGCCATCGGCTGTGATGTAGTGCTCAATCGCTTCGCCCATGACGGTGGGCTGTTCGGAAATTTCTTTGGCCATGTAATGTTTGTGGCCGCCTTTTTCGACCCGCGTGCTGTCGATGTTCACAGTTTTGATCGGGCGGTGTACTTGGTGGTCTTCGGCGTCGCGAATTTCGACTGAATTGCGGGTGACGATGGCCCAATCGCCTTCTTCTAGGTAGGTGATCTTATCGGTCATCAGGGCCAGCGCGATGGCGTCGGAGCCAACAAACATTTCGCCTTCGCCGTGGCCAATCGCCAGTGGCGAGCCCTTGCGTGCGGCGATCAGCAAATCGTCTTCGCCATCAAACAAGAAACACAACGCAAATGCGCCTTCCAACCGTGCAATTGTTTCGCGGGCGGCGTCGCGGGGCGACAGGCCTTGGGTGATGTAATGATGCGCCAAAAGGGCGATGGTTTCCGTGTCGGTTTCGGTCTGAAATTCGATGCCTTTTTGGGCCATTTCGGCCCGCAATTCACGGAAGTTTTCGACAATGCCATTGTGCACAACGGCCACCGGCCCAGCTTTGTGCGGATGGGCATTTCCTACCGTGGGCGCGCCGTGGGTGGCCCAGCGTGTGTGGCCAATTCCGGCCTTGCCTGCCAGCGGTTCATGCACCAGCAAATCCGACAGATTGACAAGTTTGCCGACGGCGCGGCGACGGTCCAGTATACCGTTATTAATGGTGGCAATTCCGGCACTGTCATAGCCGCGATATTCCAGCCGCTTCAGGGCCTCAACCAGTATCGGCGCTGCTTCGTGGTCTCCAAGGACCCCTACAATACCACACATTATTTGGCCTCCTTGGCGCGTCTTGCTTTGGTTTTCTTTAACTTATCGAACAATTTGAGCGCCATGCCGAGTTTCGTGACCTGCGGCGCGCGACCCAGCGCCAAAGCCCCGTTTGGCACGTTTTTGTTGATCACGGATCCGGAGGCAGTCATTGCCTGGATGCCGATACTCACCGGCGCAACCAACATGGTGTTGGAACCGATGAAAGCGTCTTCACCAACCTCGGTGTGGTGCTTCATGTAGCCGTCGTAATTGCAGGTGATGGTGCCTGCACCAATGTTGGCACGCGCGCCTATTGTGGCGTCACCGATATAGGACAAGTGGCTGACTTTGGCGCCCTCTAAGATGTTGGCATTTTTTACTTCAACGAAATTGCCAACCTTGGTGTTCTCGGCCAGCTCGGCACCCGGGCGCAAACGGGCGTAGGGGCCGACCACCGCCCCACGTGAAACATGACAGCCTTCAAGGTGGCTAAAGGCGCGAATGGTGGCCCCTGACTCGATGGTCACAGAGGGGCCAAAGACCACATTTGGCTCGATCAGCGCATCGCGACCGATGTGGGTGTCAAAACTAAAGAACACGGTGTCGGGTGCCGTAAGCGTCGCGCCATTCTCAAGCGCCTCGGCCCGTTTTTGTGATTGGAACAGTTGTTCGGCGTGGGCCAGCTCGGCGCGGGTGTTGATGCCCATTGTCTCGGCCTCATCACAAGTGACGACACTGGCGGAATGCCCTTGCGCACGGGCGGCGGCAACAATGTCCGTCAAATAGTATTCACCGCTGGCATTGTCGTTGCCAATGCCTTGCAACAAGTCAAACAACATCTGCGCATCAGCGACAACAAGTCCACTATTACAAAGGGTTATGTCCAATTGGCTTGGGCTGGCATCTTTGGCTTCAACGATGGCTTCTAGATCATTTCCAACCGCAATCATCCGCCCGTAACGGCCCGGATCAGCCGCTTCAAACCCCAACATCACAATGGCGTTTCCATCGGCACGGCTGGCGACCATTTTGGCAATCGTATCGGGGCGCACAAAGGGCGTGTCACCGAAAACCACAATCGCATCGCCTTCAAAATCGGCCAGCGCCTCGCGGGCCTGCAATACGGCGTGGCCGGTGCCCAATTGTTCAGTCTGGCGCACCACAACCGCGTCGGGGTTGTAGGCCAACACCTTAGGCTCGACCGCGTCGGCGCCATGGCCTGCGATCACCACAACGCGTTCGGGTTCGACCACGTCGCCCGAGGCCATCGCATGCACCACCAAAGGCACATTGCCCAAAGGGTGTAACACCTTTGGCAGGTCCGAATTCATCCGTGTTCCTTGACCAGCGGCCAAGACAATTAACGCTGTTGCCATGTTATCTGCTCTTTTCATTCGTTGCTGCCCGTTTTATCGCTTATGGGGCGCGGGGCAAGTCACTTGTGTTTACGCCATATTACAGCGGCAGGCGATGTGTCGCCTAGGGGGATTTATGAAAACGGTCATTTTTGATTTGGACGGCACCTTGGCCGATACCAGCGGCGATCTGCTGGACGCAGCGAACGCGTGCTTTCGCGCACTTGGGCATGGTGATTTGCTGGATATGCAGGCGGATCAGGCGACGGCCTTTGCGGGCGGACGGGCCATGTTGCGATTGGGGTTCTCGCGTTTGGGCGAGTCCGATGGCGAAGCCGCGATTGACGTGCAATTTCCCTTGTTATTAGAGCATTATGGCGAAAATATTGACCGCTATACGGTGGTCTATGACGGGGTTCGGCCTGCGGTTCAGCGCTTGCTGGATGCGGGATATCGCGTCGGGATCTGCACGAACAAGCCCGAGGGGTTGGCTGAAACCTTGATGCAACGCTTAGGCCTGCGCGACATGTTCGGTGCGTTGATCGGTGCGGATACCTTGCCGACCCGCAAGCCCGATGCCGCCCCCTATTTGGAAGCGGTTTCGCAGGTTGGGGGCGCTGTTGGGCGTTCGGTTTTGATTGGCGACACGGTGACGGATCGCGAAACGGCGCGGGCGGCGGGGGTTCCAAGCGTGCTTGTGACTTTTGGCCCAACAGGGCGGGAGGTGGAAAACCTGCACCCCGAAGCGTTGCTTGATCACTATGATCATCTGTTTGAGGTTGTTGAAGGCCTGATCGGCTGACACAGTAGGCCAGGGGGCAGATATGAGCGACAAGTTTACAGGAAATTTCACCCAGCAAGAGCCAATTCCAGAAGCCGGGATTGAAGCTGCGATGCGGGTGCTGCAACACGGGCG
>DEIK01000104.1:0-1126 GCA_002352425.1 Rhodobacteraceae bacterium UBA2776 | reverse complement strand
GCGGTGGCCTCGGGCGGTTATGCGATTGCCTGTGCGATGCGGGCCGTTGGCGTGGTGGCGGGGGATGCGGTGTTGACCAATGCCTTTACCTTGGCGCCGGTTCCGGGGGCGATTGCCAGCCTTGGTGCGGTGCCGGTGTTCGTCGGTGTGACCGAGGCGCTGACCATTGATCTATTTGATTTAGAACAGAAAATCGTGCAAAGCGGGGCCAAGGTTTTGTTGCTTAGCCATATGCGCGGCCATCTTTGCGATATGGATGAATTGATGGTGATTTGCGATGCCCACGAGGTTCAAGTCATTGAGGACTGCGCCCACACGATGGGGGCGACATGGCGTGGGGTGATGTCGGGGCGGCACGGGGTGATGGCGGCTTACTCGACCCAAACTTACAAACATATGAATTCGGGCGAGGGCGGTTTGCTGATCTCGGATGACGCTGATTTGATGGCCCGTGCGGTGATGCTGTCGGGCAGCTATATGCTGTTTGAACGCCACCTTGCTGGCCCGCCTGCCGAGGCGTTTGAAACTTTGCGCTATGAGGTGCCGAATATCTCGGGGCGGATGGATAATTTGCGGGCTGCAATTTTACGCCCGCAATTGGCGACCCTGGACACGCAGGTTGCGGCGTGGAATGCGCGATATCGCGTGGTTGAAGAAGGGTTGCGCGGCACAGCGGGGCTGACGGTGATTGAACGGCCCAGTGAAGAAGTCTACGTTGGATCGTCCATTCAGTTCTTGCTGCTCGATTGGGATGCCGAGAAAATTAATCAAGTATTACAACGCTGTGCAGCGCGTGGGGTCGAGCTGAAATGGTTCGGCGGAGATGAGCCGACGGGCTTTACGTCACGCTATGACAGTTGGCGGTATGCGCCTGCCCAAAGCTTGCCAAATTCGGATCGGGTGTTGCGCGGTATTCTTGATATGCGATTGCCATTGCCGTTCAGCTTGCAGGATTGTGGCCAAATTGCTGAAATTATCCGCGCTGAAGTCGGGGCGGTTTATCAGTCATGGACTTAGCGGCGCTGCGCGATCAGGCACGTATGATGTTTGTTGCAGGTGTTGCGGCGGCGGATCCATATTTGGCGGTGGCCAAAGCATTGGATGCAAAACCCATGCTCCCCGCAAG
>DEIK01000071.1 GCA_002352425.1 Rhodobacteraceae bacterium UBA2776 | reverse complement strand
ACGAAATGGTGCGCGAAATCACCGGAATGCACCAATATGTGTTCACCGAATGGGACCCGACGGCGACGTCCGATATGGAAGCGCTTGCCTCGGTGTTCGATACAAATGGCGACGGGGAATTGTCGGGCGCTGAACTGGGCGATTTCCGGATTATGGTGACGAATGCGGATGTTTTGAATAAACTGCGTCCAGTGGGATGCCAGATGTAGCCGGTTAGAAAAATGAATGAAGAAGGAAGATATCTCAAAATAAAAACTGCATTTAGGCAGCATTTTTGGAGGTTGGAAATAGGATTAGGCGCATCAATCCTTGCGTACAGCTCGGGGAAATTGGCATTTGCGATATAGAAAATCCATCCAGCCAACCGAATACAGGTGCAAACCCTGTAGGCCCGGTTTTTCCTGATGGTGAAAGAAAAATCGAAGTTTTGCTTCTGAATTCAGAAATTCAAGCCCGCCTGAGTAGGGTGCCGGGCACTACGTCGCCGGTCGCGCGCCCGGTTCTGACCAAAGCGGCCCACAACACCATTCGACAGGTCCGCCGGGTGCAGCAATACGAAGAACTGATCCGTGTCACACAAAAACATGTCGCAGGGCAGACGGATCTGACTGATAAAGACGTCCGGTCCAGTCTACGCCTCAAGCGGGATGGTTTCTTTGCAGCGGGCTTTTGGCAACGGGATACCTGACCAAGCTCATGGTTTGGGAGGTTCTTTTGGGACCGGAATTCATTGACAGCTATGCAAACGGAGCTGTGAAAGCTATCATTGCATCAGCAAAGGTGCCCTATGAAGCGATCATGAACATTGAATTTTTTCTAGAGGCTCAGGAACATCGCAGGACCGAGGCGAAAAAGACTGCAGATTGGGAGTGACGTGAAATACGGGATTGGATTGGCTTTATTGGCGTTGATCCTCATCATTGGAGCTGGTGTGACATTTGGCTTTTCCAAAAACCGCCCGACAGCATTGTCGATTGCTATTCGATCGAGCACGGCCTATCCGGCAGCAATGCGCGGCATTTTGAATGGCGTCGCAATTCTAGAGTCCTCCATACGTGGTAGATCTCAAACCGGTGGTCTATATTATCAAAGTACATTCGGTGCAAACCTGTCCGTTCAGATGATGTGGTACGATATTATCAACGAAAAGTTTTACGGAAAAAGCTTCGAACTGGACGCGCGCAGGCTTTCGACATTCGGTGAGGACGCAATCCATGCTTCCTTAAAAATCGTGGTTGGCCCTGGTGCAGATATTACCGTGACAACGCCGCACCCCGAGGGCTGGCGGCTTGTTGGATTGAACCGCATGGATGACATCACGCCGGAAATGGATATACCTGTGGTTCTTTTTAAGCTTTGTGCAGATCTGTTGGGCGAAGATCCATCCGAAGGCGGCGTTTTGACGCGAGCGATGTCCGATGATATCTCTATGGCAAGTGCCATGGAGAAACGTGAACGCTGGTTGAAATCTAACAGCTTACCAACGCCGCGCTGCGCAAAGGAAAACGAGAATGACAACACCAGGTTCAGCACTGTCTACAAGCGCGGCGGCTGCCGAAGAGGCCGGCACGTGTTCGGCTGATTCCACCACCGCTGGCTGTGATCTGATCAGGGTCGGAATTTTCTTTGATGGAACTGGAAACTCTCGTGCCCATGTTGGCACAGACAACATCGATTCCTAGCATAGCAACGTGGATCTTTTGGAGCATCGTTATAAAGATAGCACTGAGGAGGCAAATGGGGCCTCCCTTTAGGGGATTGGACCACAATGTGGGGCTCGCGTTCGCGCAAGTCGCCCAAATTTGATGGCAGTCAATTATCTGAGACATTTACAACTACGGGTCGCTCGGCATCCCATTGGAAATCATTCAATTGGGAAGCGGAACATGGCCTGCAGTTTGTGGCCCTGAAAATCATGCACGATCAAGCAATGAGCGATCTTCATGATGTGCCTTTTGACCCTCTTGGCAGCAACATCGAAGATGCCTCTGTTAGCTTTTCCGGTGCTTTGACGGGTTACTACAATGAGATCAAAGACTATCCACATGAAGCAGAAGGAACGACAGAACTGTCAATCCGCCGGAAATACACCCATATGTCAGTTCAAAATTCGATCGGTTTGGCGCCCGAGCCAAACGGCACGCGCCGTGACAGTAGGATGTGAGCAATACGGCCTGAGATCATACAAGCCATACGCTGCTGGGCCGCCCGATATGATCATATGTGCCGTTCGCTGGCACCGCCGGTCAACATGATCAACCGAGTGTGATTTTTGCCGAACAGTAAGCGTTACTTCAGGCTTTGAAGTTCCACGGTAGCAGTTGATCGATACGCTTTTGCTTGTGTCCGTTGACAATTGCGGTGAGGACACCGGTCAGGTAGCTGTGCGGCTCGATTTCATTGAGTTTGCAGGTTTCAATGAGGGACGCAAGCATGGCCCAGTTTTGTGCGCCCGCATCATGGCCTGCGAAGAGCGCATTTTTGCGGTTTAATGCGATGGGGCGGACCGTGCGTTCCACAGCATTGCTGTCCATCTCGATGCGCCCGTCAGTCAGAAACAGGATTAGGCCGTCCCAGTATTTAGCAATGTACTTGAGTGCCGCTCCCGTTGGGGATTTCGCCGAGACCAGCGCTCTGGCGTGATCCAACCAGATTTTGAACCCCGCGATCCTTGGCGCGGATTTTTGCTGGCGTATCGGTTTTAGGATCAAGCACACGATTGTAACCGGCATAGCTATCCACTTGCAGAATGCCTTCAAAGCCCTGCAAGATATCAACTAAAGTGGTCTCGCAAAACCAGACAGCATGCTAAGGTGTTTCCAACCTTGAAAACAGCATACCAAATTGACTGGGAACCGAACAAATGACCGATGATCAAAATTCTATACGCGCGGAAAAAAGCACGGACACGGGTGTCTCTGGTTGCCCTTTTTCAAAACAAGCCACCGAGTTTGATCCCTTCGATGCAGCCTATCAACTGGACCCAGCAGAGGCCTTGCGGTGGTCGCGCGAAAAAGAGCCCGTGTTCTATAGCGAAAAACTGGGCTATTGGGTCGTGAGCCGATATGAAGACGTTAAAGGCGTTTTTCGCGATCCCATTACGTTTTCGCCAGCCATTGCGCTTGAAAAAATATCCTCCGCCCCAGACGAAGCAAGCGAAATTCTAAAGTCCTATGGGTATGCAATGAACCGCACCATGGTGAATGAGGACGAACCAGATCACATGAACCGGCGGCGCCTATTGATGGACGCTTTTTTGCCCGATCAATTAGACGCACAAACACCCATGATACGACGGCTCACCCGGCAAAGCATCGACCGGTTTATAGACCGGGGAAATGCTGACCTTGTGGCCGAGATGTTCTGGGAGATCCCTATGGAGGTCGCTCTTCATTTCTTGGGCGTGGAGGCAAGTGACATTGCTGAATTAAAGTCATTTTCAGTGGCTCATACCGTCAACACCTGGGGGCGACCACGTCCTGAAGAGCAATTACACGTCGCCGACTCTGTCGGGCGTTTCTGGCAAGCATCTGGCAACGTCCTGGACAAAATGCGCGCCGAACCGGACGGTAAAGGGTGGATGTATGACAGCATCCGACAGAACGCATTGCACCCTGACATTGTTACAGACAGCTACCTGCAATCTATGATGATGGCGATCCTTGTGGCGGCCCATGAGACCACTGCGCATGCATCTGCCAACGCCGTTATGACGCTCTTGAAAAATGAAACAGCATGGGCCGAGTTGGTTGCGAACCCCGGGCTCATTCCAAACGCCGTTGAAGAATGTTTGCGGTTTGCCGGTTCTGTCGTTGCGTGGCGGCGCATCACAACCCAAACCACCACTGTGGGTGGCGTCCCTATACCCGAAGGTGCCAAATTGCTCATCGTGCAAGCTTCGGCAAACCATGACGAGAGAGCCTTTGAAAACCCCGACGACCTTGATCTTTATCGTGACAATGCATCCGACCATCTGACCTTTGGGTATGGCGCGCATCAATGCATGGGTAAGAACATCGCGCGCCTTGAAATGCGTATCTTTCTGGAGGAACTAACGCGACGATTACCTCATCTGAAATTGGCCGCCCAAGCTTTCGACTATGTTCCAAACACATCTTTTCGGGGGCCGCGTGAATTGCTCGTAGAATGGGACCCGCGCGAAAACCCAGAAAACCAAGATGCCTCAGTTCTAGAAGCGGTTCAGAACTTCCCGGTTGGCCCACCAGCCAAATCCGAAATCCGGAGACGGTTGACAGTGAAAGAAGCCGTGGTTGCGCAAGGGAATATCCTGCACCTACTGCTGCATGATTCCCAAGGCCAACCCTTGCCAGATTGGAGCGCAGGGGCGCATATTGATTTGTTTTCGGGTGATATAACACGCAAATATTCCTTATGCGGCACGCCGGACGAAGCAGGCGCATTCCGGGTTGCAATACTACGTGAAGATGCCGGGCGCGGCGGGTCTCAACATTTCCACGAGACCCTCAAAACCGGTGATATCCTTTACGCAGCGGGGCCTCGCAACCACTTCCGCCTTGATGAAACGGGTGATGAATATCTTTTGATCGCGGGGGGTATTGGTATCACCCCGATCCTCACGATGGCAGATCGCCTCAAGGCATTGGGCAAGCGTTATACCATCCATTACGCTGGAAAAACCCGTGAAGGCATGGCGATGCTGGATCGTGCTGCGGGTGATCACAGCGAGGCGCTCAAGGTTTATGTTGGTGCTGATGGAAATCGGATGAACCTGTCAAAACTGGTTGGGAATTTTGCGAAAACAGGTAGGATTTATGCTTGCGGTCCTGAGCGTCTATTGAATGCCTTGGACAGTCTTGCCGCGGATGGGCCCGAAGGGTGGCTCACCTTTGAAAGCTTCTCGGCGGCGGACATCACACTTGATCCAGAAAGAGAACACGAATTTACGGTCCACCTTTCAGATTCCGTCCGCGATGTAACGGTCCGTGCCGATCAAACTATCCTGGATGCGCTTATAGAAGCAGGTATTGATGTTCCGAGTGACTGCCGCGAAGGGCTTTGCGGGAGTTGCGAAGCGAAGGTGTCCGATGGGCAAATTGATCATCGAGACAAAGTTCTAACCCAAGCCGAGCGCCAAACGGGCGATCGGATGATGACCTGCTGTTCACGCGCCAAGGGCAAACGGATATCACTCCGCTTTTAGGGAACTGCCGGCAACGCCACAAAGTTTATGTGACATCACCGTTCTGTCGACACGTGTCGTTACGACACGCGTAAAACCACTGCCATGGCGGAATCGCCGGCGGCACAGCCTTGAAACAATCCAGTTCCACCACCGCGCAGGGCCAGCTCTTCGATCAATTCGATCATGCCGCGTAGACCTGTTGGCCCTTGCGGATGCCCCCAGATCAATGAGGATCCATAATTGTTTATGTCGGCCCAGTCGATCTCGAATGCGCGTGCGAAGGCGATGTCGTTTACCGCAAATGGGTTGTGGGATTTGATCGCATCAATGTCGCCAATCGCCAGCCCAGCCCGCGCCAACGCGGTTGCTGCAGCCTTGATGGGTGCTGCGGGCATAAAGCCCTTTTCTTCGCGCGCGTTGCCAAAGGCCAGTATTTCAATGAGGGGCTTGCCCGCACCACTGATCTCGGTTGCGCGCTCTGGCGTTGCGGTCACGACCATCGCGGCATTGCCGTCTGCGGGGTGGGTTTGTCCGGCAAAGGTCACGGTGCCGCCAGGAACAACCGGACGCAGTGTGGCCATTTTGTCGGGGTTCACCGGCTCGACGCCTTCGTCACAATTCATTGTCCCGACAACCTTGCGAAAGCGCGCATCTGGCACTTCAAGTTCTGCAGGCATATAGCGTTTTTGAAACGCACGGTCGTTGGCCAATGCGTCTTGGTACTGGCTGTTACGCCGGATCACCAGTTCATGCTGCTCGGCGGTTTCGATGCCAAATCGTTTGGCCACGTTGTCCGCCGTCGTCACCATCGCGCCCTTGGCCCATGGATCAAACATGAAACTGTCCACAACCCAGTTTTCCGAAACGCCCGTGCCGCCGCTGCCATCAGGTACTGGATAGTAAACATGCGCACCGTTTGACGTGCGATCCCCCGACGCAATCAACGCCGTCGCACCCATGCCCAAGGACATATCGCCGATTGCGTTGGCCAGCAAACGTGGGCCAGTGGCGCAGGCTTGGTTGACCAATGCTGCGGGCAGGTTTTCAGCGCCAATCAGGGCGGCGAACCAGGGGGCTGCGTAAAAGCTGCCGGGCTGGATCACGGTTTGGCCATAGGTGATGGTGTCGAACATCTCGGGCGAAATATCACGCCGCGCCAGTTCTGCCTTGGCCACATGGGCCGCGAATTCGATGGAATTCAGGTGCGCCAGTTTACCTTGCCAACGGGCAAAAGGTGTCGACCAATAGGCACCGTAGGGGATATATCCGTGCATGTTGTTTCCTTTTCTCAGACGATGATTGTGGCAGGGTCTGCATCGTTATAAAGCCGATCCAAAAGAGCGGCGCGACGGGTCTGTATTTTGCGGAAATTCAGGTTGCCCTTAGCGGTAATTTCGCCATCCGCCAGCGAGGGTTGCTCAGACAAAACCACCACCCGATTGATCCGCCCGGACGAGCCGGCAGTTTTATGCCCTTGCAGCCTGTCCCGGATTTGCTCGGCGACGTTGGGGCAGGTCAGCAACCCGTCTACGTCTTCAGTGCTGAGCGCCAACAACTCTGGTGATGGGAAGATAAACAAGCCAATCTCTTGGCGGTCAGCGCCGCAGATCACGATGTCAGAAACCAGCGGTGCAAGCTCCTGCAACACGTCCAGCCGCAAGTTTCCAGCCCGCACCCATGTGCCAGACATCAGTTTGAAATCCTCAGAAATGCGGCCATCAAATTTTAGCCCCATGTTGGGGTCATTTGGGTCCACCAGCTTCATCGCATCGCCCGTGATAAAAAACCCCTCGTCGTCAAACGCTTCGGCAGTCTTTTCGGCGTCATTCAGATAGCCTTTGAAGATGTTCGGCCCCTTGACGCGCACTTCGCACCGCATGTCGTCGTCAGGGATTAACTTGATCGTTGTGCCGGTCATTGGCGCACCAATCACGCCGGACATTTCTGTCGGTTCATGCTGGATCAACACCGCAGGTGCCGTTTCGGTCAACCCCCATGATGAATTGAACAACGGCACGTCACCGCGCACGTCCAGCGCCATTTGCCAAAGGTCGTTCCAGATATCTTGGGGCAGTGAAGCCCCCGCATAGAACAACATATCAAGGTCGTGGAAATAGGCTTTGCGTAGCCCTGCGTCTTCGCGCATTGCGTCGCGCAAAAAGGCAAACCCTATCGGTACATTGAATGCAATAGTGGCGGGTTTCGACAGGATGTTTTCAATCGTTGTGCCCATCAGGGCCTTGACGGGTTTGCCCGCGTCAATGTGCAGACTGCCGCCGTTGGCCAGCGCCATGTTGAAATTATGTGACCCGCCAAACACATGGTTCCACGGCAGCCAATCCATCAGGCGGGGTGGGCGGGTTTTTAGAAACGGCAGCGCGTCGGCGACCTGCGCCTGATTTGCGCACATCATCCGGTGCGTGGTGGCGACGCCTTTGGGGCTGGACGTCGAGCCGGACGTCATCAAGATTTTGACCACACTTTCAGGGCCAATCTGCCCAACAGTGGCCTCCAAATCAACGCCAGTATCGCCTTTCAACAGCTCTGAAAAACTGGTCATGCCTTCAGCCTTCGTTGCTGAAACCTTCTCGACCCCTGCAAGGGCCGGCAGTGCCAAAGCCGTCGCAACCCGCGCACCGTCTTCGGCATAGACCATGGCGGGTCGGGTGACGTTAGCAATATGTACAAGCTGTGGATGCGCGGCCGGAATTAGGGCGTATTGTTCTGCCACCGGCACGGTTGGCACGCCGACCATTTGCGCGGCCAGCATCAATAGCCCGTGGTTCACGCTGTTGCCCGATATTATCAAAATCGGCTTGTCCGGCCCCAAACCGCGCGCGATCAAGGACGTGGCAAGGGCACTGACAATCTGTTGCACAGCGCCGTAGGTTTCCTCACGCCAACCGTCTCCGCTGCGCTCCCCCAAAAATACCGCGTCCGGTGTTTCACGCGCAAAATGCGCCAACCAGTCGGTGGTTTTGTCTGCAACCACCGACATGTCATACCCGCTGCGAAGCAGAATCGCCCCATCGTCACGGTCGCGACGTAAAACCTTATGCGCGCGATACAAAGATTTCTGGGCCATTTGCTTTCCTCCTTTCAAGGGCAATCGCCTTGCTTAACTTGCCCTACCGCTGTGGCAAACGCGTTGCCCCGTCCAGCCGGATGGTGGTGCCGTTCAAATAGGCATTTTCCACGATCTGCGCAGCCATCAGGGCATATTCCTCTGGCGTACCCAGACGGGCAGGGAACGGTATGTTCTTAATGATGGCGCTGGTAACTTCTTCGGGCAGACTCTCCATCATTGGGGTGCCGAACAGGCCCGGCGCAATCGCCATGACGCGGATGGCCGATTGGGCGAACTCGCGGGCAGCAGGCAATGAAATCGCCGAGATCGCGCCTTTGGATGCCGCATAGGCTGACTGACCAACTTGGCCATCTTGATAGGCCGCCGAGGAGGTGTTGATGATCACGCCGCGTTCGCCATTTTCCATTGGCTCCAGCGCCATCATCGCCTGTGCCGCGTAAGACATCACGTTGTAGCTGCCATATAGGTTAACGCGGATCACCTTGTCGAACAGATCCAGCGACAGCTTGCCTTCGCGGCCCACGATCCGCTTTGCAAAACCGACGCCTGCGCAGTTCACTACAACGCGGGGCGCTTCGCCAAACGCCGCCACGATGTCTTTGAGTGCCACTTCGACGTTATCGGAATCACTGACGTCGACTCGAGCGAAAAATCCGCCGATTTCGTCAGCTACTTTTTGACCGCGCTCAGCGTCAAAATCCAGAATGGCAACTTTGGCGCCACGCTGTGCAAACAACCGTGCCGTTGCCTCGCCTAATCCGCTACCACCGCCGGTGACCAGCACTCCACAACCTTCAACATTCATATCAAACTTCCTTTTTCATTGATCTGCGACGAAATCGGCCAAGCGACCATCCGTCCTTGCAACCTGACGCAACACAGGGCTGATGCGCCAGGCAATCGGGTCTTCTTGTTCCAAAACCTCTAGCTGTTGAACGATGGCTTTGGCCCCCAATGTGTCAGCATAGCACATCAACCCGCCGCGCCAACGCGGGAAACCATAGCCAAATACCGTCACCAAATCTATATCGCGCGCAGTGGCGGCGATGCCTTCGCCCAGAATATCCGCGGCCTCGTTGATCATGGCCAACAATAAGCGATTGGTGATTTCTGTTTCAGTGTATTCACAGCGCATGACCTTGGCGAAATGCGCTTCTTCCAACGCCAGATCAGCAACGATCGGGTCCTCCACCTTGCCGCCGCCACCGGGGTAACGATACCAGCCAGCCCCGGTTTTTTTGCCAAGCTTGCCCAGCTCAATCATCCGGTCCGCAATTGGAATATAGCGCCGCTTTGGGTCGCGGGTGGCGTCTTGACGGCGACGATTGGCGTGGGCGATGTCCAACCCCGAAAGGTCCTGCGCCTCGTATGGTCCCATCGCATATCCAAAACCCACCATGGCCTCGTCGACCTCCCACGGGGTGGCCGCGTCCATCAAGATGGTGTCCGCCGCTTCGCGATATCGCGCCAAAATGCGGTTGCCGATAAACCCGTCGCAAACACCGGACAATACCGGTACTTTGCGCAGCCGTTTGGCCAGATCAAACCCAAGCGCAAGCGCCGCGTCCGAGGTGGCGTCACCGCGTACAATTTCCAGCAGTTTCATAATATAGGCGGGAACAAAAAAGTGCAGCCCGACCAACCGCGACGGGTCTTTCAACCCCTTTGCCATCTCGTTGATGTCCAGATAGGATGTGTTGGTTGCGATCACGGTTTCTGGAGCCAAAACAGTCTCTAATGCGCCCAAAACTTGCGCCTTTACTTCCATGCTCTCAAAGGCGGCCTCGATGGCCAGCCCCGCATTGGCAGCCTTCGCGTAATCATCCGTCACCGTCAGGGCAGCGCGCCTGGTTTGGGCGATCTCGCCCGTCAAACGGCCACGCTTCACACCGTCGTCAAACAACCGTCCGATGTTGCCTTCGGCCCGCTTCACACCGTCAGCGTCCATCTCCAAAACACAGACCTGATAGCCCGCCGACAACAGCGCATAGGCAATTCCTGCCCCCATGGTTCCACCGCCAACAACGGCAATTTCGGTCACTTTTGGCGCGACCGTATCCGCAAGCCAATCTGGCACTTTCGCGGCGCGCTCGGCAAAGAATATGTGGCGCAGAGCTTTGGCTTGCTCTGCGTTGCGCAGCGCGGTGAACACCTCGCGCTCGGCCTTTAGTCCGTCAGCCAATGACACCTTTTGCGCGGCTTCCATCAACTTGATTGCTTCAAGCGGGGCCACTTGGTTAGGCGTGCGCTTGGCAGCAATGGCGCGGGCCTCGTCAAAGCGTTCAGCAGGGGTTTCGCCTGTATTCAACTCGCAAACCGGCACGGCCATGCCCAACCATTCAGCGTTTGTCGTGTCCGCGAAAAAGACCGGATCGTCGTCGATCTCGTCGATCAGGCCAATGTCTTTGGCCTGCGCGGCCGTGATGGCGCGACCTGTGGGTATCATGCCCAATGCCTGCTCCATCCCGATCAATCGCGGCAATCGTTGGGTGCCGCCAGCGCCGGGCACCACACCCAACGTGACCTCGGGCAGACCCAACTGTGTGCGTGGGGCCACGACGCGATAGCGACAAGCAAGCATCAACTCAAGCCCACCCCCCAACGCCGCACCGTGGGCAGCGGCGATCCAGGGCACGGTGCTGTTTTCAATACGGTCTAGAACATCCGGCAGATGCGGTGCAACGGGGGGCGCATCGAATTCACGCGCATCGCCGCCAGCAGCAAAAATCCGGCCCGCACCCGAAACGATGACCCGCTCAAGCTGTAGCGCTTCGGCCCATTCAACCGCCGCTAACAATCCCTGACACACCTCAAGGTTCATTGCGTTTACGGGTGGATTGTCCAAAACCACATAACCCGTCGTACCTTCGTGTCTTGTCAGAATTGTCATTCACTTTCCCTTTGGCGCATGCTTTATAGTGCATTTATAGAATAATATTGCAACATGGAGATTCCCAATGTCCATCCCGAATATCCAGTTTTCTATCGATTCTGGCATTGCACAGATCACTCTAGATCGCCCTGATAAATTGAACGCGTTAACCCATGCGCTGATGCTTGAATTACTGGCGGCATTGAATGAGGCAAACCGGCGTGATGATGTCAGGGTGATTTCCCTAACGGGGGCTGGACGCGCCTTTTGCGCGGGGCAGGATTTGTCGGAACGCGATCCGCGTAACCGTCAGGGGTCGCTTGATCTGGAGGCCATCCAGCGCGAGGTGTTTCACCCCGTCATCCGCGCCATTACCGACACACCGAAACCTGTCGTAGCCTGTGTGAATGGGGTGGCCGCAGGGGCGGGGGCCGGTCTGGCGCTGGCGGCAGATATCGTCCTGGCCTGTGACACAGCCAAATTCACATTTTCCTTTGCAAAGGTCGGGCTCTCTGTAGATGCGGGGCTTGGCCGCACGCTGGCTCAAACCCTTGGCGCACAGCGCGCCCGTGCGCTGCTTATGCTTGGCGGAACCCTAAGCGCGACCGAGTCCGAGGCCGCCGGATTGATCTGGCGCGCGCTACCCCAAGCCGATCTGGATGAGGCCTACGACACTGTGCTGGCCCAACTGGCAGCCGTGCCAAGATTGGCCATCAGCGGCATCAAACAGGCCGTCGCCGCGGCACATCTTCCACCTTCAAATTATCTGGAGGTCGAGGCCCGTCTGCAAGGTCAGGCCGGGGTGCATCCGGATTATGACGAGGGGGTTTTGTCGTTTCTGGAACGACGACCAGCGCGGTTCACCTAACGCGCAGGGCTGCTATTCTTCTACAAAACCGTTGGTCTTAATCAGCTCAACCAAATCCTCGGCCGAGGCTTGCAAAGACCTGCCCGTGGTGTCCAACTGCGCTTGCGCACGCGCATAAAGCTCTTCGCGGTTGTTCAAAATCTGCTGCAGCTGATCCATCGCTTCAGGATTGCCGGCCATTGGGCGCGTGTCGCCCTGCCCACGAACCCGCTCCATATGCTCTTCGGGGCTGGCTTTGATCCAGATGGTGTGAAAATTCGCCAGTAGGGTTTTGAATGTTTCAGGTTCCGAAACCACGCCGCCCGCGACGCCCAAAATCAGCGCGTCATGTGTCGCGATAACACGGCCGATGGCTTGCGATTCAAGCTGCCGATAGCCCTCTTGACCATAGAGCGCGACGACCTCGCTGACGGGCATACCGGCGTGTTCTTCGATCTCGTTGTTCAACTCCATGAACGGTACCTTCAACGCCTGTCCGGCCATCGAACCAAGTGTCGATTTGCCAGCGCCGCGCAATCCGATCAGGCAAACCCTTTGCGCACGCAGCTGTTCCGGTGGCTTTGGATTCAAGGCATCCAGCGCCTTTTGGCGCATCTCGGCGGTTGCGGCTTTGTAATGGTCGGCAAAACGCAGCACCTCGGATGTCCAGGGATCTTCCTCACCAATCAACCATTCGATCCGGTGATCCAATGCGACCGCAACCCGTTGCAACAGGCCGATCGAAATGTTTCCCTCACCCGCCTCAAGCTGGGCCAAATACCGTGGTGAAACGCCCGACAATTCCGACACCACACGACGCGGTACACCCTTCAATTCGCGGGCTTTGCGCACCCGTGCGCCAACACGCAGTATCAGCTCCCGAACCTCGGAATCCGCAAGGTCTTGGGGAGCGCTGGGACTAGTCTCGCCTCTGAAATTGGTGATTTCGCTCATAACGCTCAATTCATGAATTATATTGCCAATATTCTAGCAAAAACTCAGCGTTTTGCAATGGCTGCACATTCGAAAATCTGGATTCTGCAGGATATTTCCGGAGCTAGCCCCGTGTTAGGCCCGCGTTTTGACAGGATATGTCCTTAGGATTCGATCAGGTTTTGCGCGACGATTGCACGCAACCGTTCTGGTGGCTTTTGCTTTTTGAGCGCGTCTGCTTGGGTGAAGACATTGATGAAATCGCCCTCAAAGCACAGAACGCCATCTTGGCGTCCATCGACATGAAACCCGACCGAGGTTTCACCCAACCGATTTGGCCAAACACGACAGATCAATCTGTGGCGCGGCGTGATGGGTGCGCGGAAGTCCAGTTTCATCGACACAAATGGCGTGCCGACATTATGATCAAGTTCCATCTGAAACCAACCATCACCCGTGTGGTGTTCCCACCAACCATTGATCGCGTCCAGCGCGAACCACGGGATGCGGGCGGTGTAGACGATGTTGGCCGGATCGCAATCCCCCCACGCAATGCGTATTTCATGCGCATAAGGCGAGTGGCTGGCCGCGAATTGATCCGTTGATGTACCCATTATCAGTAGGTCTCCACATGGTAACGGCCCTCTTCGCGCATAGTATCGCGCAGAGATTGCCAAGGTTGGCCAATGCTTTCAGCGATGTTGGTAAAGGCTTTTTCGACGCCTTCCTCCATACCGCGCAATCCGCAAATGTAGATGTGTGTTTGCGGGTCCAACAGCAATTCTGCCACCGCGTCCTGCTCCACAATCAGCCGATCTTGCACATATTCTTTGGGCGCACCGGGTACGCGGCTGAACACCAAATGCTTGCGCAACAGGCTGTCAGGCACTTTGTTCAACGGCCCGAAATACGGCAGGCTTTGTGGAGTGCGTGCGCCAAAGAACATGGTCATACCGCCAGATTTTCCACCCAACGTGCGTTGGCGGCGCAGGGTAAAAGCGCGCATCGGCGCGGACCCCGTCCCCGTGCAAATCATCAGCAAGCGCGCTGCGGGATCATCCGGCATCAAGAAGGTCGCGCCAAAGGGTCCGGTGACGTTGACTTTGTCACCTTGCTTTAGATCGCAAACATAGTTTGAGCAGAGGCCATTTTTGTCACGCTTGATCGTCAACGACACGTTGTTGTAGTTGGCACGTTCCCCATCGCGAGGCGAGGAAACGGAATAAAGGCGCGGCAGATGTGGTTTGCCGTCGGCGTCAGCACCGGGCGGGATGATGCCCAAGGATTGGCCCTCAAGAACCGGAAACGGTTTGCCCTCAAAATTCAATATGATGTGATGCACATCCGAGTCGCCCGCTTGATGGGTCAGCTGATAATTGCCTTGAACGGTCGCCACGATCGGGTTGCCAAGGTTATAAAGATTGATGGCGGGTTTAGCCGCCGATGCGGGGGCCTTGGATTTTCCGCCAGCCCCATCATGGGCTTCGGCCAACAGGGCCGCGACCGCGTCGTCCAGTGCTTCTGCGTCGCCAGTGTCACCTTCGGCCAACTCTTCTTGGGCCGGCAATTCCTCGAAACCAAACTGATCGTCCATCGAATAGGGTTCATTCACAACCCGCCATTCGTCAATGGAGCCCGTCGGGCACACTGGAATGCAGGACATGCAGAAATCACATTTCGATGCATCAACAACCACATTGTTGTCGTCATGATCAATCGCGCCGATGGGGCAAGCCATCTCGCACGAATAGCAACGAATGCAAATTTCGGGGTCGATCAGGTGTTGTTTGATAGGTTGCGTCATACGTTGGAAACCCGCGACAATACAGATTCAGGCACCACGATCATTTCAAACAATTCAGCACAGCCACCCTTGCAGTCGGCACAGCCGATACAAGACCCCAGTAGGGTCGCAAAGATGCGCCGCGCTTCGGCTGCATGGCTATCCGGGGCATTTGATTGACCTACAAGCATAGTTAACTCCCTGATCTGATTAAGTAAGGAGTGCGGACCCTGCCCGCACTCCGGTTTTCTTTAGGCCATATGCAACTTAACATACTCAAAGTCACCGGGTTTATTATTGATACCCACTTTTGGCGCCGCAATCCAGCCAGCGTACTTACCAGGCTCGGTCACTTGTTGCATCAGCGATTGAATGAAATCACCGTCCGCATGTGTTGGCAACCACGTCGGCAGGCCAGCATCATATTCAGCACCGGACAAAAGATTGCCTTCAGGGTCAAAATTATGCCCAAGAAACACACCGATTTTGCGGTTGAACGCCTCATGAGGTAGTTTCAGTTCAAATTCGACGCCCATCTTTTCGATGACCTTGTTCCAGCGGCCAACACCGCCCGCAGCGTCACGGGTATAGTCGTCGCGCAGACGCATGTTGATCGCCGTTAGGGCTGGCACTTCGTGTTGCGTCAGCTTGCCATCCACCATGTCCCAAACCTTGTAGGTGTCACCGTGCAAGATGTGATCATCGTCAATGCGATTTTCCATGTAACGACCTTTGATGCCCGCGTTGAACGCGTTGGCGGCATTGGTCGATACTTCTTGGCCAAACAGATCAAGGCTGAGCGTGTAGTGCAGGTTCAGCTTTTTCTGGATGGTCGGCAAATCAATGACGCCAAGGTTGCGAATTTTGTCGATGTCATAGGGGTCGGTGATGCCGTTCTCGTTCATCACTTCACAGGTGCGCTGGATGGTCCGGCCAACGCCGGTTTCGCCAACGAACATGTGATGCGCTTCTTCGGTCAGCATGAAACGACAGGTGCGCGACAGCGGATCAAACCCGGATTGCGCAAGGCTTTCCAGTTGCATTTTCCCATCACGGTCCGTGAAATAGGTGAACATGAAGAAGGACAGCCAATCCGGTGTTTCCTCGTTGAACGCACCCAACATGCGGGGGGCTTCCTCGGAACCAGAGGAACGGCGCAGCATGTCATCTGCTTCTTCGCGGCCGTCTTTGCCAAAATACTTTTGCAGCAAATAGACCATCGCCCACAGGTGGCGACCTTCTTCCACGTTGACCTGAAACAGGTTGCGCATGTCGTATAGCGACGGCGCGGTCAGGCCCAAGAAACGCTGTTGTTCCACCGAACCCGGCTCAGTGTCACCTTGAATAACAATCAGGCGCTTCATCAGATTACGATACTCGCCCGGCACTTCTTGCCACGCGGGTTGACCGTAATGTTCACCACAAGGGATCGTGCGTCCCTCAACCTCTGGCGCCAACAAAACACCCCAGCGATATTCAGGCATCCGAACGTAATCAAATTTGGCCCAACCCTTGGGGTCAACGGAAACAGCGGTCCGCAAGTAAACCATTGAATCCTGCAGTTGCTGCGGGATCAGGTCGTTCCACCAGTTGATATAACCGGGGTGCCATTTTTCCAGCGCCTTCAGCACCTTTTTGTCTGAACTTAGATCCACGTTATTGGGAATCTGCGTGTCATAGCTGACATTGATTAGATCAATCATTTTCATCTCCTATTGCTGCGGTGTTGGCATGGGTTGCCCCTGCCCCGCTTCTGTTAAATTCAAACACGTTCCATGTTGTATTTGCCGCGCACACCAGTGCCGTAGCGTTGCAGCGCCCCGTCTGACCCAACGGCGTTTGGACGGATAAAGATCCAGTTTTGCCACGCTGTGAGACGCCCAAAAATACGGGTCTCCATTGTTTCAGGGCCGGCAAAACGCAGATTGGCCTCCATGCCCGTCATGGCGTCGGGCGAATAATTGGCGCGTTCCTCAAGGAAAATCCGCACCTCGTCATCCCAGTCGATATCGTCAAGGATCATGGTCACCAAACCCAGCGCATCCGCCTCTTTGGCCTCCAAAGCTTTGCCGATTTGCGCCTTGGCAGCGCCCTCCGCTTCGGGTTCGCCCAAGAAACGTGTTTGCAAGCGTGTGATGTCGTTGCCCATCGGCATCGGTCCAAAGTTCGCGGCCGTCAACGTGATCGTTGCCATCGCGCGGTCGTCATCATCGAATTCGTCTTCCATCATGTAGGACCGATCCACCGCAAACAATAGTTCTGCCAAAATGCCTGTGTAGCACGATCCGTGCTCAACCATAGCCACCAAGCTGCGCGATGTCACATCAATGCGTTTCAACAGACGCTTCCAATATTGCAGCACCTCGTTGGCCAACCAGTTTTCGGAATTGTCCATCAGCAGCGCCTCATGGACGGCAAATAGGTCTGGGTCGCCTTGGGTGCGAAACACGATCACACCCAGTTCTTTTTCGTTGTTGCGCAGGTGTAAAATGGCGTCATCCAACTCGCGCGCCAGACGCAGCATATAGGCTTGAGCGCCTTGCGCTATGAACGCATCCATGTCGGCAGGGGCAGGGGCATCGGGGCCGCTTAGCGTCACAGTGGCCTTACGACCAGCTCGATCAATTTCGACCTCAACCAATGAGTATTTGATCGACCCGTCGTCGCCAAAACTACGCTCTAATGGGGTCAGTTTGATCCCCGTCGCAACATCCGCCTTGGGGGAGGTTGCGGCAAATTCCTCTGCGCGGGCCTTCACGGTTTCATCAAAAACATTGTTCTTGATTGATTCATCGACTAGGCGCCAGTCAACAGCCCGTTGGCCTTTGACACCCTCTTCAATCGAACAGAAAATATCGGCACGATCACGGCGCACTTTGCGCTTGTCGGTGACGCGAGTCAGACCACCTGTGCCCGGCAAAACTGCCAGCAATGGCACTTCGGGCAATGCCACGGATGAATTCGCGTCATCGGTCAACATGATGTGGTTACAGGCCAGTGCCAGCTCATACCCGCCGCCTGCGCAAGCGCCTTTAACGGCGGCGATGTATTTCTGCCCACTGTCTGCTTCGGCTGCCTCAAATGTGTTGCGCGTTTCGTTGGTGAATTTACAAAAGTTCACTTTGTGGCTGTGCTCGGCTCCACCCAGCATCCGGATGTTTGCACCGGCACAAAACACGCCCGCCTTACCGGATTGCATGACAACCACCTTGACCTCGGGGTGCTCGAACCGCATCCGCTGAACAATATCTGCCAATTCAATGTCAACGCTCAGGTCATAAGAGTTCAGTTTAAGCTTATACCCCTCAAACAAGCCGCCATCCTCGTCCACATCCATAAACAGATTCGCGACCGGGCCATCATAGTCAACACGCCAGTGGCGGTAGGCATTCGGGTCACTTTGAAAGTCAATTACATGGGTCATGGCGCGTTTCCTTTGCGGATGAATGTGCTGTGCATCTTATTGCATTATATTGCCCAACATAACTTAGGTAAAGCGCAATTGTGCGTTAAAATTCCAGGAAATCGGCGAATTACGTCATATTTTTGTCAGCTTCCCGTTCGCTCCCGAAACGTGCATTATATTTCACATCCCCTAAGCCCCAACGAATCGCGCCTCGAATCAACGACGCCCGCCCTCGTCGCGAAACACGGAACGGGCGCCGTTAATGTTACCAATTCCAATCAAAGCTGCGCGACAACACCCGCCGCTTGCAAGCGATCCAACATGTCAGGGCTACCCTGAATGGCAGTGCGCTGCATGTGGAACCGAAGGCCGCGCAAACCACCCAGTTCTTCGCCGCCACCTGCCCGCCCCGGACCGCCATGCACACATTGCGGCATCACGATGGAATGCCCTGTATGATTACGCCCCACGGTATCATCGACGAACAGGATACGCCCATGCCATGCGCCAAGCTGAGCGGCGATGCCGACCTGCAATGTGGCATCATTGGTAAAGGCGCTCAGGGCCAGAGACCCCTCGGCGGCGGCGGCCAGACACATCGCCTGATCCAAATCCTTATAGGCCAGCAAGGTTACGCACGGGCCGAACACTTCGACCCCGTGAACGATGCTCGCACTGGCCGGATCAGAACAGCTTAATAAGCGCGGCGCGACAAAGCTGGACTTCTCATTTAGCCCTTCAGGAAGGTCGGCGCGGGCAAGTTCAACACATTCCCTCAATAGCTGAGAGATTTTTTCCTCGGCCTCATCCCGCTGTGCCATGTTGATCAACGGACCGACTTGCGTGGTCGCGTCGGCTGGATCACCGATCACAAATTCTTCCATCTTGGATTTGACGGCAGCGGCAAAATCATCGTGGATCTCGCGCGGCACCAGCACCCGACGGATATTTGTACAAAGTTGGCCCGCTTTTGTACAAAATGCGCGAACCACCTCGCGCACCGCCAAATCAAACAACGGCGTTCCAGCCACCGCATCCGGCCCCAAAAGCGTCGCGTTGACGCTATCGGCTTCGATCGTCACGCGCGCACCCGAAGTCCGCACAACCGGATGTGAACTGATCATTTCACCCGTCGCAGCGGACCCCGTGAAGGCAATCGAATCCATCGTTGTCACAGAGTCCAACAGTGCTTCACCGCTGCCACAGATTAGGGTCAAAACACCTGCCGGCACGACACCCGCGTCGACCACGTCTTTGACCATTTGATAGCTGAGCAATGCTGTGGCTGTGGCTGGTTTTGCCACGCTCGGCACCCCTGCCAAAGTCGCAACAGCAACCTTTTCCCACAGACCCCAACTGGGAAAATTGAACGCATTGATCTGCACCGCAACACCAGCGCGACCGGTCATCACGTGCTGCGCAAAAAACACCGGGTCGCGGGCCAGTTGGTCGCGGGTTTCCTCGACGAAACAGGTCGCATCACCCAACCCTTTGGCTAGCCGTGCATAGTATTTCAGCGTCGCAATTCCACCGTCTATGTCAACCGAAGCATCCGTTTTGGTGTTGCCGGAATTTTGACAAGCCGTCTGCTCATACCCTTCGCGATTGGCGATCAAAACGCCTGCGATGTCGTTCAACAAGGCCCCGCGCTGCGCGAAACTCATGGCGCGTAAAGCGGCACCGCCAATGCTGCGCGCATAGTTCATGGCCGCGGCCACATCGACCCCCGTCGCGTCGGCGCGCGCGATTTCACTGCCCGTCACAGGATTGATCAAAGGACGGCCTTCGCCGGAGCCTGTAACCCAAGCGTTTGAAACAAAACATTCTAATCTCATGCGATTTGTACTTTCTCTGTTTCGATCCGATCCAGGCGCATCAAAAATTCATGTGTTGCCTTCAATACTTGTTCAGGCTGATCCAGATGTGGCGCATGTGCGCAGTCCTCAATGATGTTCACATCAACGGGCGCATAGCTGCGAGTTTCGATTTCAGTGATCTGGGCTAGGGTGCCGTATTGGTCATTGATCCCTTGAATGGCCAAGGTCGGGATGCGCAGATAGTCCGTGACCTCGGCCACGTTCCATGCCTTAAAGTCGGGGTGCAACCAGGCATCATTCCAACCGCGAAATGTATTGTCGGGGTTGGCGTGATACTTGGCCATACGCGCCGCAATGTCGGTGGATTCATAGACTTTTTTTGCCTTGGCAATTTCCGCCAACCCCATGTCTTCGGTAAAGAAATGCGGGGCCATCAGAACCAATCCACGGATGCGAAAATCTTCAACCGAACCGGCATAGATCGCCGAGATCGTGGCCCCGTCCGAGTGGCCCAGCAGCACACCGCGTTGCAGTCCTATGGCGTCTAGGACTTCGGGCAAAACCTCAACAGCCTCGCGCGTCATGTAATCCAGTGGACGCGGCAACTCGGCTACATCCGATTGGCCATAGCCAACCCGCGAATAGACGAAGACACCCCAACCCGTTGACTCGGCGATTTGGCGCGGAAAGTCGCGCCACAGGGCGGCACAGCCCAAACCTTCGTGTAGCATCACAATGGTCGGGGCCTGGTCTGGTGCAGCGCCGTAGCATTGATACTCCAACCGCTTGCCTTGAACGATCAGGGGCGTTCCGGGCTTTTCCTGCCAGTCGATTTTCATCTTCATTGCCCTTCACGCAATTTGAAACGTTGAATTTTTCCTGTCGCCGTTTTGGGCAAATCATCCACAACATCCACCCAGCGCGGATATTTCCACATGCCGATTTTCTCTTTGATGAACTCTTTTAGATCGGCGATGCTGTCGGCATCCGTGCCCTCGTTCAGCACCACAAACGCCTTGGGCTTTTCCAGACCTTTGTCGTCCGCCCATGCCACCACAGCGGATTCCAAAACAGCCGGGTGCTCGATCAAAGCTTGCTCAATCTCAAACGGGCTGACCCAGATGCCGGACACTTTGAACATGTCGTCTGTGCGACCACAATAGACATAGCGCCCCTCGGCCGTTCGCTCGTATTTGTCGCCGGTTCGAGTCCAATGGCCCTCAAAAGTCGAGCGCGATTTGTTGCGCCGGTTCCAATAGCCTTCTGCCGAAGAAGGTCCACGTACCAGCAGTTCACCAACCTCGTCGTCACCCACATCTTCGTCGTGCTCATCTACCAAACGTACCTCGTATCCGGGTACAGCCGTGCCCGATGTGCCATAGACAATGTCGCCGGGGCGGTTGGACAAAAAGATGTGTAGCATCTCGGTTGAGCCAACGCCGTCGATGATTTCAACGTTCAACAATTGCTGCCACTTTTCCCCAACTTCACGGGGCAAAGCCTCGCCAGCGGAGGCACAAAGACGCAAGTCAATGCTGTCCGTTTCGCCCGATTTTTCCAACGCCGCATTCATCGCGGCATAGAGCGTCGGAACACCAAAGAATATCGTTGGCTTCAGGTTCTTTAGAATGTCAAAAACCGTTTCGGGGGTTGGTCGTCCGGCCAACAGTAACGTCGTCGCCCCAACCGCCAACGGGAAGGTCACCGCGTTGCCCAATCCGTAGGCAAAAAACATTTTGGCGGCCGAGAAAACAACATCATCTTCACGCATACCGATGACCTGATCGCCAAAAGACTCCGCAGTCGCCCTCAAGCTGGAATGGACATGGCGCACGCCCTTGGGCAAACCGGTGGAGCCTGATGAGTATAGCCAAAATGCCAACTCGTCTTCATGCGCTTCTACTGCCTCGACCGGTTCGGCCCCCTTCGTGAAAGCAGTGTAGCTTTCGGTGCCCTCGGGCGCATCACCGATCACCAGCACAGCGCGTAGATACCGGTTGCCCTGCACGGCGGGCTTCACAGTTTCCCACAGGGCTTCGGACACTACGAGGATCGAGGCGCGGCTGTCGTTCAGGATGTTTTCGTAGACTTGGGTCGACAGCAACGTGTTCAGCGGCACTGGCACGGCTCCGGCTTTGATCGCCCCCCAGAACACCACCG
Organism: Rhodobacteraceae bacterium UBA2776; assembly: GCA_002352425.1. Classification (GTDB taxonomy): domain Bacteria; phylum Pseudomonadota; class Alphaproteobacteria; order Rhodobacterales; family Rhodobacteraceae; genus Profundibacter. The sequence goes on along the minus strand of DEIK01000071.1, from coordinate 2,265 downwards.
GAAATTCAATCTGATCGCGAATGATCATCGCAATACGTTCTTCGCGACGCACACCGTGGCGGTACAACGCGCCTGCAAACACCGATGTTTCATGTGCCAACTCGCCGTAGGTCAGTGTGCGTTGTTGACCGTCTGCCTCTTGAAAACTCACTTTTTCTGCGCGGCCCTCTTTGATGTGGCGATCCACGAAATAGACGGCGGCGTTGCTAGAATTGGGCATGGTTGTTCTCCAGATTTTCTGTTCACGAATGGCGAACACGGGTCTTGCGAATTGTTAGATTTTGGTGAATTCGATCGCGCCGTCGGGCAGCAGATACAGCACATAGGCATCTCCACCTTGAACCGTCGGATGGTGTGAAGAGCCGGGAGGGTAAACGTACCAACCCACACCCTTGCCGTCGAATTCGGCGTCGCCTTCGATTGGCATGATGGCACCGATTTCGCCCGTGGTATGGGTGTGATGCGGCCCTTTCACATCTTTCATGCGGACGACATCAACGCTGAAATGGCCTGCCGTTGTGTCGGGCTTGATAGCGCGTCCAAACTTGATGCCGTCGGCCGCGCGAGGCATCAACCACCCTTCGGCTTCGCCTTTGGCGCATAGGGCTTTCAGTTCTTTGAACTCGACAGAGTCGACCGGGTATTGGCTGTTCAGAAACGCTTCCAGTTCATCGTCCAGGGGCTTGTTGCCGATGCGTTCGGCGATTCTCCCCATAAGTGCATTGAAACCTTCAATTGACATTGGCGCGTCCTCCCAGCTCACCTCAATCTATATGCTTTATAATGCACTTATTGAAAAACAATGCAACATAATGCTCCAAGCTTGGTGTATTTTCCTGCATTCTCGCCGAAATCACGCAAAATTGCGTCATACCACATCTAAAGGCGCCCAAAATGACCGAAACCTACGTCTGTAATTATGTCGGAACACTGGTCGGACGGTTTGGCGATAGCCTGTCCTCGGTTCGGACCGATGATCTTGGCGCGATTCCCGTGCGCGCGCTTATGGCGCGCAATTCCGCTGTGGATGGGGGGCCGTGGACGAACATCTGCGGGTGACCTCGATGGAAAAACTTGCCGGTTTGCGGGCGCCTTTTCGTCAGGGCGCCTCCGTCACTGCGGGCGGGGCAACAGCAGGTGTTGCGCCGCGCATAATGGGGTTTGGCCCCTCGCCTGCGTCCCAAAAGCTGATGGCGCGATTGGGTTTGGCGCGGGGCGGCAAACGGTCCCTGTGCATTGGTGTTGGCCAAGGCATCGCCGTGGCGCTGGAACGCGTCTAGGCGCAGCGCCCCATTAAAACGAAAAGGGCCCGCGATCTTTGAACAAGTCGCGGGCCTTTTTCATTATAATTTTGCTAGATCATATCCCGATCAAGAACAGTGTGATCGCGGGGAACATCAACAAGATAACCACCCGGATCAGGTCAGAGGCGACAAAGAACATTACGGCTTTGTAGGTCTCTACAATCGGGGTTGAGCGATCCATCGCATTGATGATGAACAGGTTCATACCAACGGGTGGCGTGATCAGCCCAACCTCGACCACGATCAGCACAAGGATACCAAACCAGATCGCGACCTGTTCGGTCTCGATACGATTGACCATGCCCTCATTTACGCGAATGCCAAGAGATTTCATCTGGTCTTTGGTCAGCTGCGCACCGTCTGCAATTGCCGCTTTGATTGAAGCAAGCATATCCTGCCCCATACCCTCGGGAATACCAGCATTCAGCACGTCCATAGCGCGATCGGCTTGGACCATTTCCATCGTGACCATGCCAAAATCAAGACCCTGCATCACAGGCCAAAAGATTGGGATCGTCAGTAGGATCATCGACAGGCTGTCCATCAAACAGCCCAGGATCAAATAGAATATCAAAACAAAAATCAGCACCATCCAAGGGCTGAAACCTTGTGACACCACATATTCGGCGATCTCTTGGGGCACCTGGGTTAGGGCCAAGAAGCCATTGTAAAACGCGGCGCCCAAAACGATGAAGAAAATCATCGCGGTGGAACGTGCGGTGACAAAGAAGCTCTCGGATAGGGTATCTTTGTGCAGCCCGCCATTCAACAAGGCAATCAACCCGGTGCCGAATGCGCCAACAGCGGCGCCTTCGGTCGGGGTGAACACGCCACCATAAATACCACCAACGACAGCAACGAAAACCACCAGCACTGGCCAGACATCCAGCAATGCACGGATCCGTTCACTGTAAGGCACGCGTTCGCGTACACCTGCGGATTCGGGGTAGAGGCGCACATA
>DEIK01000131.1:7532-13525 GCA_002352425.1 Rhodobacteraceae bacterium UBA2776 | reverse complement strand
CTGAACATGGTTGAACGCGCCTTTGTTCTTGAGGCTTCGGGTTATTCGATGCTTGGTCCCGTGGCGATGCATTGCGCGGCGCCTGATGAGGGCAACACCCATTTGCTTGATGTTGCGGCCTCGCAAATGCAGCGCGAGAAGTATCTGAAACCGCTGGTAGAAGGCGCGCGGTCCTGTTTTGCCATGACCGAACCTGACGGGGCCGGATCGGACCCGATGCTGCTGTCGACCACCGCCGAATTGACCAATGATGGCTACGTCATCAACGGCAAGAAATGGTTCATCACAGGCGCACACGGGGCTGCGTTTATGATCATCATGGCCAAGATCAAAGGCGGTGAACATGACGGCGAGGCGACCATGTTCCTAAGCGAAATGCCCCGCGACGGGATTGTCATCGCCAAGGACCAGAACACCATGGACAGCAGTTTTTGCGGTGCCCATTCGGTGATCGAATTCAAGGACCTTGTGTTGCAGGAAGAGGATATTCTAGGGGATGCGGGCAAGGGGTTTCAATACGCCCAGATCCGTCTGGCCCCCGCCCGCCTGACCCATTGCATGCGCTGGCTGGGGTCGGCGCAACGGGCACTGGATATTGCCGCCGATTACGCCAGCAAACGCATGGCTTTTGGCAAAACGCTGGGGCAACACGAAGGGGTCAGTTTTATGCTGGCCGATAGCGCGATGGAAATCCGGTCTTCTCGGTTGTCGATGTTGCAGGCCTGCTGGGTGTTGGACAATGGCGGGCGCGGCACCACCGAAAGCTCGATGGCCAAGGTGCAATGCTCGGAAACGGTGTGGAACACGGTTGATCGCGCGGTGCAGGTTCTGGGCGGCAAGGGCATGACGGATGATACCGTTGTGGCGCGTATATTTCAGGACGTGCGGGCGTTTCGCATCTATGACGGCCCCTCCGAGGTGCATCGCTGGTCAATCGGCGGCAAAGTAATCAAGGCGATCAAGCAACGAAATGAGGAAGTGAAATGAGTTCTCCCGCAATCCTGAACGGCAAAAATGCAGTGGTCACCGGTGGCAGCAGCGGCATTGGTCTGGCCATCGCGCAAAGCCTGATCGAGGCTGGTGCAAAGGTAATGATCACCGGGCGCAACGAGGAACGGCTGAACGAAGCGGTTGCGCAATTAGGCGATAATGCCTTTGGTTTGGCTATGGATGTGTCAAAAGAGGCCGATGTCGAGGCTTTGTTGCAAGCCGCCCAAACACAGCTTGGCCCGATAGAGGTTCTGGTCAACAATGCCGGTATCAGCCCCTGGTTTACGCGCTCTGAAAAAGTAGAGCTGTCCGACTGGCAGGCGATCATCGATATAAACCTGACCGGCGTGTTCCTGTGCACCCGCATTTTCGGCAACGAGATGTTGGGCCGCGGCAAGGGGTCGATCATCAACATCACGTCGGTCGGCGCGCATGCAGGTCTGTCACGCCAAGTGGCCTATTGCGCGGCCAAGGCCGGTGTCGAGGGGATGACCCGTTCGCTGACCAAAGACTGGGCCGCGCGCGGGGTGCGGGTGAACAATGTGGCGCCGGGTTATGTGCGCACGAAAATGACCGCCGGATTTGTCGATAATGAAGCATTGCGCGCGGACCTTTTGCAATCCACGCCGATGGACCGCCTAGGCGAGGGCGCGGAAATTGCCAGCGCAGTGGTTTATCTTGCGTCGGATGCGGCCTCATATGTTTGTGGCACAACGATTGCAGTTGATGGCGGTTGGGTTGCGACATGATTGGCGGTTCTGTCGCAAAGTTTCAGTCGGTTTAAGCATTACTTTGAATCTGCCATATGTTTGCTAAAGACCGGTTTCTGGAAATCGTAAACAAAAACCTTTCGGAACAATTTTCCTAACGCCCCATTTCAACACCGCCTATATCGGCAATCAAGTGTAGGATCTGATCTATGCCCTGCCGATCACGCAAACACGAAAATACAAATGGGCGGGTCCCTCGCATTCGTTTTGCATCGCGGCTCATGACGTCAAGTGATGCGCCAACAAAAGGGGCAAGGTCGGTTTTGTTGATCACCAGAACATCGGATTTGGTGATCGCCGGCCCGCCTTTGCGCGGAATTTCTTCGCCCGCGGCAACATCAATGACGTATACTGTCAGATCGGCCAACTCGGGGCTAAACGTTGCCGACAAATTGTCGCCGCCGCTTTCGATAAGAATGATGTCAATCTCGGGATGGCGGCCTGTCATTTCAGCGATAGCGGCAAGGTTGATAGAGGCATCCTCTCGGATCGCGGTATGCGGGCAACCCCCGGTTTCGACCCCGATAATGCGGTCCTGCGGCAGGACTTGCAGTCTCATCAGGGCTTCGGCGTCTTCCTGTGTGTAGATGTCATTGGTTACAACACCGACTGAATGAGTGTCACGCAATGCCTCACATAACGCCGCTGTCAGTGTGGTTTTACCCGCCCCCACAGGGCCGCCGATACCGATGCGCAGGGGGCCATTCGTTTGTGTCATGTGCGGAACATCCTTGAATATTGGGTTTCGTGTTTCATTGCGGCAATGTCGGTCAGAAACGCCGTGCCAGACAAATCATCCAGCGTGCCCGCCACCGCGGTATTGGCAACCTCTGACAGCAGGGGCGCCAATCTGTGGATCAGGCGCTGGCCTTTGGTTTGCCCCAACGGGATCAGCCGCATTCCGGCGGTCACCAAATTGCTGACGAAAGCGTGTAAATACAAATGTGTGGTCAGTGACAACGGCAGATCGGCCAGCGATGCCGCGCGCCCAACCGCAACCGGATAGGTTAATCCACCAAGCTGTTGCGACCAGACCGCCGCGGTCACATCGCAAAACGCAGCCCCTTGCAAATCGGTCTCCATCAGGCGCTCTTTTGAGGGGGCAAAGGCGCGGCAGGTGGCGTCTATTTTGGCCAACGCGTCGTCAGACCCTGCCTGAAACGCCGCCACCAAAAACAGCGCATCCGATTGCCCCGCCCCATGCCGCAGCACGTCAGTCAACCAGTCTTCCAGTTGCGTTTCATCGCTCACGTCCCCCGCCTCGACCAACCATTCCAGCCCATGAGAATAGGCGAAGGCGCCAACCGGATAGGCGGGCGAAAGCCATTGGGTTAACGTCAGGATTTGATCTTCAGTGTGCATGGCCATGCGTGCGCCCGTGCCCATAGGCACCGCCCTCGGGGGTGAAGGGTTCGAAAATATCACGCACATCCGCGCCCAGTTTTTCCAGCATATCGCGGATCACATGATCGCGCTGAATCAGCAGGCGGGTTGGCTCAACCTGGCAGGGGGTGTGGCGGTTGCCGATGTGCCAGGCCAGCGAGGTCAGGTTATCACCGGAGATTTCCAACAGGTCCTCATCGGCGGCAATCACCTCGATCAGACGCCCATCGTCCAGCTCAAACGCATCGCCGTGGTTCAGCGATGTGGTGTGCGGCAGATCAACGAGGAAACGTTCCCCCGTGGCCGTGGTCAAAACCTTGCGCCGCAAAAAGCGGTCGTCATAGGTGAGGGTGACAGTGGTGTGCGCGGCTGACCATTGACCAATAAGATGGATGCCTTGGGAGCATGGAGGATGGGTCGAGTTCATATTTTTAACCAACCTGTTAACTTATCCACAAACTCATCCTCATCTAGCCATCTTTCCTCTCTGAAAATACGAGCTTGTATATTGTTATGTTTATTGGAAATTTCATTTCCAGCAAGGTAGGAACGGATAGAGTTGGAGGAAACCAGTAGGTAAGAATTATCATTTTCTTGGTTTCCCAAAACCCACATTAAGTTACGTTCAAAGTACACTGGTTTACGCGTTAATATTTCCGGCTGAAATCCTCGACCATCAGAGGAGCCAATACCCAAACGTCCATGATTTACCTTGTGAAACTTTATCTCTAAAAAGAAAATCTTTGGAACATCACTATCTCGGCATATCAAGATATCAACTGCTTTCTTATTCTCTAAAGCATAAATTTCGGGGTGATTTGTTGTAATGCGCTCACCGATCAACTGGCGAATATGCCGTTCAAATTCGCTCTCATTATTAAACTGCATGCCACCCCCCCTAAAACATAAAATACCGCTGCGCCATTGGCAGCACTTCGGCAGGTTCGCAAGTTAGCAATTCACCGTCCGCGCGGACCTCGTAGGTTTCGGGGTTTACCTCCATCACTGGGGTCGCGTTGTTTAACAGCATGTCGCGTTTGCCGATGTTGCGGGTACCTTGAACCGCCACGGTTTGCTTGGCCAATCCCAGCGTTTCACGCAGGCCCGCTGCTTGGGCGGCCTCGGAAACGAAGGTCACCGCCGAGTGTTCAACCGACCGCCCGAACGCGCCAAACATGGGCCGCGAATAGACCGGCTGCGGCGTCGGGATCGACGCATTCGGATCACCCATTTGTGCCATCACAATCGTTCCCGCCATCAAAACCATTTCCGGTTTCACCCCGAAAAACGCCGGGTTCCACAGAACCAGATCGGCGCGTTTGCCTTCGGTGATAGACCCGATTTCATGGGCAATGCCATGGGCAATCGCCGGGTTGATGGTGTATTTGGCAATATAGCGCCGCACTCGAAAATTGTCGTTGTCCCCGGTCTCTTCGCTTAACCGCCCGCGCTGTTTTTTCATCTTGTCGGCGGTTTGCCAGGTGCGGATCAGCACCTCGCCCACGCGGCCCATCGCCTGACTGTCGCTGGCAATGATCGAAAACGCGCCGATGTCGTGCAGGATGTCTTCGGCGGCGATGGTTTCACGCCGAATGCGGCTTTCGGCAAAGGCCACATCTTCGGGGATGGATTTGTCCAGATGGTGACAGACCATCAGCATGTCCAGATGTTCTTCGAGTGTGTTAACCGTGAAGGGGCGCGTCGGGTTTGTGGAGGCGGGCAAAACGTGGTCTTCGCCGCAGATTTTGATGATGTCGGGCGCGTGGCCACCGCCCGCGCCTTCGGTGTGAAAGGCGTGGATGGTGCGGCCCTTCATCGCCTTCAGGGTGTGTTCGACAAAGCCGCTTTCGTTCAGCGTATCGGTGTGGATCATCACCTGAACATCCATCGCATCGGCCACGGTCAGGCAGCAGTCGATCGCGGCAGGCGTGGTGCCCCAATCTTCGTGCAGCTTTAGCGCGCAGGCACCGCCCAGCACTTGTTCTTCGAGCGCGGCGGGCAGGCTGGCGTTGCCTTTGCCAGCAAACGCAAGGTTCATCGGAAAGGCATCCGCGGCCTGCAACATCCGCCCGATATGCCACGGACCGGGGGTGCAGGTGGTGGCCAGCGTGCCATGCGCGGGGCCGGTGCCGCCGCCCAGCATGGTGGTCAGACCGGAATGCAGCGCGTCCTCGATTTGTTGCGGACAGATGAAATGGATGTGGCTATCAAAGCCACCGGCAGTCAGGATTTTACCCTCGCCGGCGATGATCTCGGTGCCGGGGCCGATGATGATGTCGACGTTCGGCTGCGTATCAGGGTTGCCCGCCTTGCCGATCTTATGGATGCGACCGCCGCGCAGCCCGACATCAGCCTTGAAAATACCCGCGTGGTCAATGATCAGCGCGTTGGTGATCACGGTGTCCACGGCACCATTGGCGCGGGTGGTCTGGGACTGGCCCATGCCGTCACGAATGACCTTGCCACCGCCGAATTTCACCTCGTCGCCGTAGGTTGTCAGGTCGCGCTCGACCTCGATAATCAGGTCGGTGTCAGCAAGACGGATTTTGTCGCCAGTGGTGGGGCCAAACATGGCGGCATAGTCGGAGCGGGGAATTTTGGTGGGCATTACAGCTCTCCCATGACAATTTGATTAAACCCGAACACCCGCCGCGCGCCGCCGAAGGCCACCAGCGTTACCTCGCGCCGTTGGCCCGGTTCAAACCGCACGGCGGTTCCGGAGGCGATGTTCAGGCGCATTCCGTGGGCGGCGACACGATCAAAATCCAGCGCCGGATTGGTCTCGGCGAAATGATAGTGGCTGCCGACCTGTACGGGCCGATCGCCTGTGTTGGCGACCATCAGGGTGAC
>DEIK01000131.1:0-7481 GCA_002352425.1 Rhodobacteraceae bacterium UBA2776 | reverse complement strand
GTGGCCTCGACTTGAATGTCGTGGATCATTTCGGCGATGCCGTCCATGCATTGATCGCGGGTGATGACGTGGGCACCGGCCTCCATCATGTCGGCGACGCTGCGCCCGTCGCGTGCGCCTTCGACCACCGCGTCGGTGATCAGCGCGATTGCTTCGGGGTGGTTTAATTTCACGCCGCGTTCCAGCCGTTTTCGGGCGACCATTGCGGCCATTGCAATCAGCAGTTTGTCTTTTTCACGGGGGGTCAGGTTCATGTCAAATCATCCAGCATCTGGGAAGGGTTGTCGTGGTTAATAAATTCAGTATCGGAATCAGGGTTTTGCGTAATAGATAACTATCGGACGCAAGCAGGCGCAAGTTTAGAATATCATCGCCAATCATACTAGCCCCTCCGGTGTCGCCAACCATACTGCGCACAGCCGCAAAACGCGCGTCTGCATCTTTTGCAATATAAACCAAACTGGCCATCGCACTGGCACCGGCAGCCACATGTGGTCGCGCCATTTGTTCGGCAATGTTGCCGCGTAGGCGGATGGTATCAAGATAGGCAATCTTGTCTTGTCTGAGGATCTCAATCCTGTCGGTAAAGGACGCATCGGTCAGGACTTCGCCCATCATTTTGCGACCGAAAACCAACGGTTCAACCATCAAAAGCGATGCGTCATCCGTCATTTCGACCTTAAGCGATCTTTGGATTGCAGATCCCTGAAAGAGAATGGTTTCTTGCGGCAACCAGTTAACCCTTGCCCCCGGTTCAATCACCACGTGATTGCAAATTCTGCCCGTTTCACCCGGTATGGCGCGATATGCGCGTTCGGCGGCTTGCGTGGTGATGGTCAGTTTGGAACCGGATTGCGCGGTGGCTTTGGTGTTAAAGGTATCCCCTCCGGTCACACCGCCCGCCGTGTTGATCAGAACCGTTTGGAAATCAGGGCCGAACGCCTGCGGGAATAGCGCCCTGAACGATCCGGACTGGCGCAAGGTTTTCAGCGCAGTGCCATTTTCGCGCGTTTTGACCGTAAACCGTACCGCCCCATGCGCCCGAGGGGTCGCCGAGGTGCTTTTTGCTGGTGTTGTTTTGACAAGATTTTCGATGACTACCCTCTTAGTTTCCACACTGCCTGCCATGTTTGGAACTCTGGCGGCTTGATACGGTAACGTGCAAAATTCCCCTCGTGAAGCGCAAGGAGTTCATCCTCAAGCGTTGTTCGAAACTCTTCACGGTCTTCCTTGGGGATATTTTCAACGCACCACGGTTTCAGAAATTGAACAACATTTTTTCGGGACATTGGCGTTGTCACAATGCGAGAGACAGCAGCACCAAGCTCTTTACGATATTTGATGCGAAACGGGTCGGGGTTGCCCAAAGATTGCCGAACGGCTGCGTAAGCTTGAATGGATCGGCGATAGGCAAAGATAAACACATCCCGAAGAAGAGAAATGTCGTTGTTCTCATAGATGGCGAGAACGGACTTTGTGTAGAGATCTTGCGGAACACCATCAAACGAGAGCGGGGCAAGGTTGGTTCGGATCAGCGGAATGTTTACGGCGATGCGGGCCACGCGTTTGTTCACGTCCTCAAAGGGTTGCAGGTATGGCAGGTGGACGAGGATAAAAAATGCTTGCTCAAAAGGGTCAGTTACCGCCTCAGCTTTTTTGAGAATGGTATCGAAATTTTCCGCAATGAAATTCGGGTTTTCCAGCGGGTGAAACGCTGAACCCTCGATCCTGATTGCGATCATGCGTAACCGGCCAGGGGCCGCTGGATCAGGTCGCAGATTGTTGGCGAGGAGCGCGTGAAGGTTCTGGATCGTGTATCTGTTGAACCCGGTTTCATCGACATTGCGAACCAGAAATTCGATGGCGTCTTTGTGGTTCAAGATCATTTGCGCTTCGCGTTGATCTTTGCCTTCGGCTGCTTCGCCAAAATCAATGAGGCGGCGCGTGTCGAGGGGAGAATAAGTGTTGCCCTCAAGACGGCTTGAATTCCATGCAAGATCGACAAGAAGGCGTTGCAGGATTCGCTTGGCGTATGTTCCCGCCTCTTGTTCATGCGCTCCGGCATTTCCCAAAGCGGTGAGTTCAATTGTCAGCTCATTGGACAGGTAGCGTGTTTCATTTGGTGCGTAATCGTCAAGGAATGCCTGATTGTACCCTGTTGGGTTTCGGGCTGAGATGTTTTGAGAGACACGTTCCAATGCCGCACGACCCGCATCAGAAAGAGGTAGCGCATCCGGGGTTTCTGCCGCGATTGGTGCATCCTCTGCTAGGCGGTATTTTGTAGACCGAACCTGCCCTTCGCGTGTGATTGTCATATCCTCAACAAGCGATTTCAACCGGTTTTGGAGCGTCCGTCTAGGCACTCTTATTGTGAGCGGGTCGTGGATTTCTGAGACGGATAAAGCCTGCTTGGCCCCGCCCAGAACGCGAAGTAAATCTTTGTGCTCTGAGAGTGGTACTTCTCGTGCCATTTTTGAATGTGCCCGCTCTTGCGCCTAAATCCTTATGCGTAAGAATTCGGCTTATGCGCAAGAACTATCTACGCGGCTTTGCATTATGATCTCCAGTATGTCTCCGTTGGCGCCGACCCCTCGGCCAACAAATCCCCGACATCACTCAACCGCCTGTCTTGCCTTCTGGAACTTGGTTGTTTTCTGCCAAATATACTAAATGAGACTCTGTGATGGTTGAAAACCACGGGCATATATCCAGCAAAATTCCCCGAACAGCAAATTGTCCAGTTGCCGACAGGTTTTCCTGCCTTCGCGTAATGCCGATAGAATTTTCTGCTCGCGGGTTTCGATTATTGAGCTTGTGGTGTTTATCGCCTCTGAAAACCCGTTCCGAATAAATCCGTGCGACGGAAAAACCTGTTCTACATCCAGCCCTTCAACCCGCCGCAAACTTTTAAGATATTCCGAAACGCCCCCGGCCGTAGACGTATACCACGGCAATGCACTGCCTGGGCCTGAACTATGAAACAGATCGGTTGATAGTAAAAGCTTCAGTGTAGGCTCGTAAAACACCAATAAACCGATGTCATGTCCGGGAACCAGAATGGTTGTGAATGTGTATTTCCCGATATTCAGCCTGTCGCCCCCCCTGATTGGGGTCACGTCAATATCCTCTAGCCACCACTTGCCGCAGCTTTGTTCGAAATTGGCCAAAATATCAAAGTCGCGCAGATCCGGCACGATTTTGCGAACAGATTCAGGCAGGCAATAGTGGTCTTGCATGGCAGGATCAAAAGCTTCGGGGATGCTTTTTTCAGACAAATATACTTTTGGGTTGCAATAGTCCGTGATAAGATTGACCCCCGCGATATGATCTGTGTGCCCGTGCGTCAGATAAATCGTGTGGATGTCAGAAACGCCATAACCTATTCCTTTCAGGCACTTTTGAAACCCCTCGAAACTGGCCTCTTCGTTCAATCCCGTATCAATAACGTTCAATCCGTTTTTATCCGGAATGGTAATCCCCCCATTTTTAATGGGGTCCAGCCGTAGAATTCATGCGGCTGTTTTCAGTTTCATGGCGGGGGTTATGCCGCCGATGCCCATGTTGGGTCGCTCGTTGTTGTATGTCCAGAGCCATTCAGTTGCTTGGTCCTGCGCCTCCTCGATGGTTTCAAAGATGTATTGGTCAGCCATTCACCCCGGACTGTGCGGTTGTAACGCTCGATGTAGGCATTCTGCTGGGGCTTGCCGGGCTGGATGTGTTCCAGCCTGACGCCCTGCTTCTCAGCCCATTCCATCAATTTTCCACTGATGTATTCGGGACCATTATCAACGCGAATGGTGTTTGGTTTCCCGCGCCATTCGATGATCTGGTTCAGGCTGCGCACGACGCGTTCGGCTGGCAACGAGAAATCGACTTCAATGCACAGACCTTCGCGATTGAAGTCATCAAGTACGTTTAAAGTCCGGATCGACCGACCGTCTGCCAACTGATCCGCCATAAAATCCATCGACCAGGTGTCGTTTGGCAAGTCTGGGACCGCCAGCGGCTCAGGTTTATCACGCTTAAGACGCTTCTTGGGTTTGATCCGCAGGTTCAGCTCCAGTTCGCAGTAGATCCGGTAAACACGCTTGTGGTTCCAGCCATAGCCTTGGACGTTGCGTAGGTACAAAAAGCATAGGCCAAAGCCCCAGGATCGCTTGTTGGCCGTCAGTCGTTCCAGCCAATCTGCGATCTCTTCGTTCTCATCACTCAGAACCGGACTGTACCGATAGCACGTCTCACTGATCTCAAACGCACGACAGGCTAGCGCAATGCTGACACCGTTCCGTGCGACCGCGTTCATGGCCATCTCTCGCCTCAGAGACGGCCTTAACGCTTTTTTCCAAGCGCCTCCTTCAACAGATCATTCTGCATGCTCATCTCAGCATACATCTTCTTGAGGCGACGGTTCTGTTCAGCCATGTCCTTCATCTCAGCGATCAAGGATGCGTCCATGCCGCCAAACTTGGCCCGCCATTTGTAAAAGCTGGCGCTGCTCATCCCATGCTCCCGGCACAGCTCAGAGACCGGCACACCGCCCTCCGCCTGCTTCAAGATGCCCATAATCTGTGCGTCGCTATATCGTGCTGTCTTCATCGTAAATCTCCTCAGATATCTTGCCGAGAAAATTCTACTTTTGAACACCACTAATTTTAGGGGGGATTACCATCATACTCTTGAAGCGCGACGAATCCATCATTCGGGAGCGGACATCGGCGGCAATGGTTTCCCAAGCACGGGGGGCCAGCAGGATTGAGTGCGGGCCGATTTCACGTAAATCTTCCATCATGGATTCCTGCTCTTCGACCATATTCACAATCACCCGCGCGATAGGTGCTTGAAATATCACGAATTCTTGCTCAATCACCCAAGGCAGCGGCAGCACCGCCACATAATTATCACCCGGGTATTTTGGTTCATATTTCAGGAATTCATAGGCGTGTTAAAGGAACGGACCGCCCTGCATCATCGACAGTTTTGGCCGCCCTGTGGTGCCTGATGTGGCCAAGAATGTTGCCACATCCTCGGGTTGGCAAGAATCCAGCTCATCGTCAAAAAGCTCCGGACTGCGCGCCTCGACCTCCTTGCCGATCCGGTATACTTCTTCGATCGAAATCAGTCGATCACCGTCATATTTGCGCATCCTGCGCGGATCGCAGTAGATCACTTTCGCGACGGTTTTCAACTCGTCAAAAAGCTCAAGGATCTCATCGACTTGTTCCTCATCCTCAACCAAAATGTACTTGGCCTCGGAATAGTTGATCAGATAGCTGATCTCGTCACCAATGAAATCCTGATAGATGCCAAGCGAAATAGCGCCAATCGCATGGGCGCCTATTTTCCCCCATATCCATTCAGGACGGCTTTCGCCCAACAGTCCCAAAACATCACCGCATTTCAGCCCCATCTCGCGCAGGCCCAGCCAGCGAGCGAGCGAGCGGCATAATAATCCGCCCATGTATGTTCGACCCAGATGCCAAAATCTTTTTCCCGCAGCGCGACCTCATCGGGAAAATGCAGCGCGTTATAGCGCACCACTTTGGGCACCGTGTTATGAACGGAAATGTCGCAGTAATCAGTGGTTTTTGCGGCCATCATGCACCCACCTTTTCGGATTTTCATCAATATTGACGATGGCGTGGGTCGCGCCCACAGCACGCAATTTTCCCTTATTGACCTGCTTGGTACCGCCAATGATTTCGATATTTTCCACCGCATCATTCGGGTGAATGCAAAACGCCGTCCTGCCAACCACACTTGCCTCAAGGCCAAGATCGAACAACAATTCCGTGATGCTTGGAACCAGAGAAACAATCCGCGGATCAACCGCTTGAGCATGCTTGTTCCCGATGGCATCGACAAATACGCGATGTTTCAATGGTACGCGCCTCCGAATGTTGCCCAACCTTCTTTACTATACCGACGCATGAGCCAACGATTGCTGTCGCAAATTTTTGCGCTGTTTCAGTATCACTTAGAATCTGCCATATGTTTGCCAAAAAAACCTACAGGCAAGGTACCACTTATGAGAATTGATTTCAAAGACAGTTGCTTTCCGAAAGACGCAATCCTGTACGCGGTGTTTTTCTATGTCCGCTATGGGTATTGCCAAGTTGTTGAAAGCTGATAGCGGCGGAGACGAAAGATCTTCTCCCGCTTTCGTGTTGGCCTGTGTGAAACTTCAATCGCCCGCCACAGCCCGCTAACGCGCGCAGGTCTTCAACATCTGCGGCGCTCAAGGCGAAGCGATGGTACGCCCAAACCGCATTCAGCTGCGGTGAAGCGATAGCGCATCCAATGCAATAAAGTCGCCGGATTTTGTCAGCGCAAGCGGATTTATTTCAATTTCCTCGATGCTTTCATCCGCAACAAATGCCGCCCCAAGGGCGCCAAGGTTTTGCGCAAGCTGGCGCAAATCACCTTGCGGTCCGCCCCTGTATCCCTCGAACAATGGCGCTGTCTCGAGGCCTTGTAAAAGCAAAAGGATTTCGTCTTCACCAAGTGGTAAATAAGCCAGCACGCGGTCAGGGCGCAGCTCAACCTCGACCCCACCGCGACCAATCAGGATAAGCGGGCCAAACACCGCGTCACGTTTGAAACCAATAATCAGCTCTTGGGAAATCGGTGCCATTTCCTGTGCCAAAATACCGTCCAACCGCAAGTTGCCTTTGGCAGCAATCTCCAACATCCGCTGCACTTCTGCTGCCAACTCGCTTTGGGTTTTTATTCCCAGCGCAACGCCGCCGTGCTCGCTTTTGTGCAGCATGTCGGGGCTTTGCAGTTTCACCACCAACGGCGGGGTGAGTTGCGCAAAGGCGCTGGCGGCATCATCGGCAGATTGCAGCAAAACATGTTTTGGAAATTGCAGGCCGCAGTTGTCGGAAATAAGGCGCTGCGCCATGACTTCTGAACGCGCATCACAGGTTTTAGGTGACGGCAATGGCAGCGGCCAATCCGTGTTTACCAACGCCTTGGCTTTGACCTGACCGTCGGTCACCTTGCGTAAGATTTTCATTGCCCGCACCGCTTCGGGAATATCAGGAAACACCGGCAAGCCCTGACTTTCCAGATCTGCCACCACCTGTTGCGGGGCGCCGACCCAAACCACCATAACCTGTTTTCCGGCCTTGGAAAAAGCCGCGACAAGGCTGTCTGACAAATCCTTGGAAATACTGGCCATCAGGCCGATGAAAATGATGAAACTGTCATGGTCCGGTGCCGTGCCAAGGGCGTTTAGAACCCTGCCAAAGACGCTTGGATCACCCGCAATGCCGCCGGTCACATCCAACGGATTATTGGCCGCAACAAACCCCGGCAATTCCGCATCCACCCGCGCGCGGGTTTCGGTATCAAAGGCGGGCACAGCAAAACCTGCCTCGTCCAGTTCATCGGCCAGCAACACGCCAGCGCCGCCTGAAACGCTGACCACGCCAACATTGCGACCCGTCGCGGCTGGCTGCATCAACATCAGACGGGCCGCC
>DEIK01000032.1 GCA_002352425.1 Rhodobacteraceae bacterium UBA2776 | reverse complement strand
TAATCGCGCACTGCCGGAAATTGCCAATAATTTCATACTTACCCTACCGCCTCAGGTAAACTGGTTATCCCTCGGAAATCCACGCGGGGCCATCCGGCCAGCACTGGCGCGTTTGCCTGTCCACTCGGTCAGCTCAGTCTCGGTGCGGGTGCGTCCTGCGGGATCAAGCCAACTCAACCCCTCGGCCATCGTAAAGGTGGTAACATCACTCATGCCGCCGTCTTTGTATTTCTGCAAACGAACCCCTTTGCCACGGCCCATTTCGGGCAGCTCGGCCAGCGGGAACACCAGAACCTTGCGGTTCTGACCAACGCAAGCGATGTGATCACCCGCCACCGAATGACAAACCAATGCCCGCACGTCACCGCGCACATTCAACACCTGTTTGCCGGTACGAGTCTGGGCCAGAACGTCATCTTCAGGTACTACAAATCCGTCGCCCGCAGTTGAGGCCACTAGCAATTTGCGCGCGGGCACATGGATAAACAGGTCAATGATTTCAGCCTCATTCGGCAGATCCACCATCAAGCGTAGAGGTTCACCCATACCACGACCACCCGGCAGATTTGAGGCGGAAACCGTATAGAAACGCCCGTTGGAGCCAAACACCAGCAGACGGTCAGTGGTTTCGGCGTGGAACATAAACCGCGCCTCGTCACCATCCTTGAATTTCAACTCGCGGCTCAGATCGACATGACCTGTCATCGCCCTGATCCAGCCCATTTTGGAACAGACCACCGTGATCGGTTCGCGATCAATCATCGCTTCAATCGGCACGTCTTCGACTTCGCCCGCCTCGGCAAACAAAGTGCGACGTTCGCCACCTTCATAGGCACGACCAAATTGTTTGCGGGTTTCGCGCAGCTGTTCGGAAATTTTGGCCCATTGCAGATCATCGCTGTCCAGCAGATCCTCAAGTTCAGCCCGTTCGATCATCAGCGCGTCACGCTCGCGCACCAGCTCGATTTCCTCAAGACGGCGCAAAGACCGCAGACGCATGTTCAAGATCGCATCGGCCTGAACCTCAGACAGCGACGGCTCTTCCCCCTCGGTCACCGGACCACGCACATCAAACGGCGAAACATAGTCCGCCTCGGTGGAGGCGCGGCCACGCGGCGCTGACCAATCCTCATACATCAAGGCACGTTTTGGGTCGTCGTCATAGCGGATAATGTCGATAACGCGATCCAGATTGAGGAAGGCAATGATAAAGCCTTCCAACACTTCCAACCGGTGGTCAATCTTGTCCATACGGTGCTGACTACGGCGGATCAACACATCGCGGCGGTGATCCAAAAACGCGCGCAGCACGTCCTTGAGGCTGCAAACCTTCGGCGTCAACCCGTCGATCAGCACGTTCATGTTCATGCTGAACCGAACCTCAAGGTCCGAGGCACGAAACAACATGCCCATCAGCACGTCAGGGTCAACATTCTTACTGCGGGGTTCCAACACCAACCGGATATCGTCGGCACTCTCGTCCCGCACATCGGCCAAGATCGGCAGCTTTTTCAGCTGTATCAACTCGGCCAATTTTTCAATCAGTTTGGATTTTTGCACCTGATACGGTATTTCAGTGACAACGATCTGCCACTGGCCACGGCCCAAATCCTCAACAACATAGTTGCTGCGCAAACGGAACGCACCCCGCCCCGTACGGTAGGTTTCCAGCATGCTTTCACGAGGCTCAACAATCGTGCCGCCGGTCGGGAAATCAGGGCCCGGGATGTAATCCAGCAAGGTTTCGTCCCGCACATTCGGGGCTTTAATCATGTGCAAACAAGCGTTGCACAATTCTTCGACATTATGCGGCGGAATGTTGGTCGCCATGCCCACCGCAATCCCGCTTGACCCATTGGCCAGCAGGTTCGGAAAGGACGCGGGCAGCACGACGGGTTCCGTCAGGGTGCCATCGTAATTCTCGCGATAATCAACTGCATTCTCGGATAAACCCTCCAGCAACGCCTCGGCTGCAGAGGTCATCCGTGCCTCTGTGTACCTCGCCGCCGCCGGATTATCACCGTCGATGTTGCCAAAGTTTCCTTGGCCATCGACCAGCGGATACCGCACGTTGAAATCCTGCGCCAAACGCGCCATTGCGTCATAAATCGCAGCATCCCCATGCGGGTGATAGTTGCCCATCACGTCGCCTGAAATTTTGGCTGACTTGCGAAAACCGCCCGTTGCGTTCAGCTTTAATTCGCGCATCGCATACAAAATACGCCGATGCACCGGTTTCAACCCGTCACGCGCATCCGGCAAGGCACGGTGCATGATGGTCGACAGCGCATAAGTTAAGTACCGATCACCCAGCGCACGGCGTAGGGGTTCGGTGACTTCGCTTGGGTTTTTATCGTCTGAACTCGTATCACTCATACCGCCCGTGATAACCGCGCCACACCGTCAGGACAAGAAACAAAGCATGCTTTACGCAGCACATATTTTTCCTATACTAGATGAAGCGACTATAACGAGTTATCGGGGCCTGCCAGCTTCTTGGGGTGAATTAATGATACGGTTAACAATATTTTTGAGTGGCTCAATTTGGGTCGCAATGGTGCTTGCGCCAGAACTGGACGAACCGGTGTTCGCCGAAACGGCCGCCAAATTCGCGCCGGTTGTGGAACCCGAAGTCACGCGCGCGGCGCTGGTTAGCCCTGTCAAAGTGGCGGCTGTTGTAACTGTAGCTGAACCTGAGATCGAACCCGCGCCGATCGAAGTTGTTGCCATCCCCGAAATAGAACCAGAACCAGAGCACGTCATCTGGTACGTCACAGGTTCCAAGGTTAACGTGCGCGAAGGGCCATCAACCCAGTATTCCGTAATGGGCAACGTCGTTTATGGTGAAGCTGCGCAAGTCGTTTCGGACCTAGACGCAGATTGGATCAAAATTCGCATCGAAGGCGACGGCGTTGAGGGTTACATCATGAAGCGGTTCATGACGAAGGTTGACCCGCTGGGGTAACCCATATCCCTCGCTTCAAAATGTCGATTGTTCAGATTTGACAAGCTTGTCTTCCTGATTGATTTCCGATTCTATATAGAGCTACTATTCCGGAATAGTAGTTCTATTGGAAAGCGCTGTAATGACACAAAAATCCATCCTTATAACAGGGTGCTCTTCGGGCATCGGCTATGACGCAGCTCGTACATTGCAGACCCGTGGATGGCGGGTTTTTGCAACCTGTCGTCAGGAAAAGGATTGCGAGCGGCTGCGTGGTGAAGGGCTGGAAAGCTTCACGCTTGATTATGGCGATGAGGCCTCGATCAAGGCTGCCGTGGCCCAGGTGCTGGAGCGCACCGGTGGCACATTGGACGCGCTGTTTAACAACGGTGCCTACGCGATACCCGGTGCCGTTGAGGATATGCCTCGCGACGCCTTGCGCGCCATTTTCGAAACCAATGTGTTTGGCTATCACGACCTGACCAACAGAATCATCCCGGTGATGCGCGCCCAGGGTCACGGGCGCATTGTAAATTGCTCTTCCGTGTTAGGCTTGGCCGCAGCACGATTTCGCGGCGCATATATCGCCTCCAAATTTGCACTTGAAGGGCTGACGGACACGCTGCGTCTTGAAATGCACGATGATCCGATTCAGGTGATCCTTATCGAACCCGGCCCGATCACCACACTGTTTCGCGTCAACGCTCGCGCCCAATTTGAAAAATGGATTGATTGGCAAAACTCGGCCCAACGCACCATCTATGAAAACGAACTACAACCCCGTCTTTATGACGACAGCGGCAAACCCGACACGTTTGAACTGCCCTCCTCCGCCGTCACCAAAAAACTGACCCACGCGCTTGAAGCAAAACGCCCAAAGCCGCGCTACTATGTCACCGTGCCGACCTATCTTGCAGGCATCATGCGTCGCATCCTACCGACCCGCGCCTTTGACTGGGTCTTGCTCAAAGGGTAACCTCACTCAAAGGAAACGCTCATGTTTAGTGATCCCCTCTTTATCGTCGTTGCCTTGGCCTGTCTGGCCGTTGTATTCATTCTGGCGCTTGGTATTGGCGGCTTTGCCAAAGGCGGCGATTTCAACCGCAAACACGCCAACCGCTTAATGCGCTATCGCATCTACGCTCAAGCCCTCGCTGTGGTGCTGTTGCTGGTGTTCCTATTCTTTCACAGCACAGGAGACTAACCAATGGTCGTTCTAAACAAAATCTACACAAAAACCGGCGACGGCGGTGACACCGCCCTTGGCAATGGCAGCCGCGTTTCCAAAACATCACCCCGCGTGTCAGCCTACGGCACCGTGGATGAAACCAACGCCACCGTCGGTCTGGCCCGCCTACACGCCAGTGGCGACATGGATACTATGTTGGCCGCCATCCAAAATGACCTATTCGATCTAGGCGCCGACCTATGCCGCCCCGAAATGGAAAAAGACGCCGAGGCCGAATACCCGCCGCTGCGCCTTGCGGACAGCCAAGTCTCGCGGCTTGAAGACGAAATCGACGCCATAAATGCCAATTTAGCCACTCTACGGTCGTTCATTTTGCCCGGTGGCAGCGCATTGGCCGCCCATTTGCACCTATGCCGCACCGTTTCACGCCGCGCCGAACGGCTGTGCGTTGAACTGTCTAGCGACGAATCAATCAACCCCGCAACGGTGAAATACCTGAACCGTCTGTCGGATTGGTTTTTCGTCGCTAGTCGGGTTGCCAATGAAAATGGAGCCAAAGATGTGCTCTGGGTGCCAGGCGCGAACCGCTAATAGCGCTAACACCGTGCCAACATTGCGCCTCATGTCAATTTTACACTGTTTTCCCATCGCGCGGTCCGATAACAAACCAAAGAGAACGTGATAGAATCCCCGAAACTCGGGACAATTTAGGAGAACTACGCTGATGAAGGTGCTTGTACCCGTCAAACGTGTGATCGACTACAACGTGAAGGTACGCGTCAAAGCGGACGGAAGCGGTGTCGATCTGGCGAATATTAAAATGTCGATGAACCC
>DEIK01000075.1 GCA_002352425.1 Rhodobacteraceae bacterium UBA2776 | reverse complement strand
TCTATCTGTTCCAGCGCAATCGCCAGCAAATCGGGAATGACTTTACCCATCTCGCGGCCACGATCGGGATCAGCGGCGGTGCCGTCTTTGATCCGGCGCAAGATGCCCTCAAGAATGGCGACCATCCGAAAGCAATTGAACGCCATATAATAGGGCCAATGCGGAATGCTATTGATACCGGCAGCCTTGCAATAAAGCGCGATGTATTCGTCCTCGGTGGGTAATCCGTGGGCGGTGCGATCAATCCCCGCAAGGCCGGGAAAGGCACCGCCTGTGGGCAGGCGCCACTGCATGCACTGATAGGAAATATCGGCGAACGGATGACCCAGCGTAGAAATTTCCCAGTCCAGAACGGCCAACACCTGCGGCGCATCGGGGTCGAACATCATGTTGTCCAGCCGGTAATCGCCATGCACCAGCGCCACGCGGTCATCGGCGGGGCAGGGGGTGGCCTCCAGCCATGCCATCACGCGGTCCATATCGGGGCGCTCAACGGTTTTGCCTTCGCGAAAGGCGCGGCCCCAGCGGGTGATCTGACGTTGGTAATAATTTCCGGGGCGGCCGAAATCCGACAGGCCTGTGGCGTCAATATCAACACTGTGCAGCGCCCCGAGGGTTTGCGCCATGCGATCATAATAGGCATGGCGTTCGGCGCGGGGTATTTCGTTCAATTGCGGATCCCAGATAATCCGCCCCTCGACGTGATCCATCACATAAAACATCGCGCCGATCACGCTGACATCTTCGCATAGATGCAGCATCGTGGCGACCGGCACGCTGCTGCCCGCAAGCGCCTTTTGCACGCGGTATTCGCGGTCCACCGCATGGGCCGATTTCAACAAATCACCAAACGGTTTGCGCCGCATCACCAATTTGCGCCCATCCTGCATTTGCAACAGATAGGTCGGGTTGGATTGCCCGCCCTTGAAGCGCAACACCGATTGCAACGGCCCCGCATCGGGCAGGATTTTCAACAGGTACTCCGACAAGGCAACTTGCGAAAAGTCAGGATCAGGGGTGTCTATCATATGGCCCTCGTTTTTTGGTTCAGTAGCTTGGCCAATGTGTCATGATCGACAAAGTTGGCAATCGGATCATCAAAATTTGCCCCTGCCATGATGCAGCCGCGCTTGAAATCATCCATATGTTTGGTCATCCAGATCACCGCCTGTTCAGGGTCATTGGCGCGGATCGCACCATACACCCGCCGGTGTGCGGCGATCATCCGTTCGGTGGCTTGTTCCAGCCGCGTCACCACAAAATCGGTCGAGGCATAAAGCAAAATACCCAGCGGATCACGCGCCACAGCCAAGGCGCGGTTGCCAGCGGCATCGGTGATCAGGCGGTGAAATTCCATGTCCAGCCGGATCACGGCCTTGGCGTCATGGCGTTGCTGTTCGGTTTGGGCGATGTTTTGCGCCAACTGATCCAGCTGCGCAGGTGTTATAATCTCGCAAGCCAACCGGCAGGCCAGCGCCTCCAGCTCGCGTTCAACCTGCCATAAGTCCTGCAATGTCACGCGGTTCAGGGTGGCCGCCCTGATGAAATTTTCCGACGAGCGGCGCGCGTCCGGCGCACTGACGATCAGACGCCGCCCACTGCCGCGCGTCACCAGACCACTTTGTTCAAGCAGGCGAATACCCTCGCGCACGGTGGTCCGTTTGACGTGGAACATATCGCATAGACCGGCCTCGGTCGGGATCGGCTCGCCCATCGCCAGATCGCCCCGTAATATCGCTGATTCAAGCTGGCGAAACACCGCTTGATAGGACGTGTTAGCAATGATCGGTTCGACCTTTAGGGTCATAAGGGGCGCTTTCATATACAGCTGGCATCTTAGGCCAAGTCTATATCTTTGTCTGACAAACAGTCAATGTAGAATGCCAATCAGCCGGGCGCAGCTAAAAGAGGTGTTCGGCAAAGGGTTGATCGCAACTGGCCCTAGGAGCCAAAAGCGCGGCGCGCCTTATACCTATGTGACGAGGCAGGCATTTTTGATGGCGTTTGATTTGCAAAGCTTGCGAGATTTACCGGAACTGGAACATTTGAAGCCAGCGGGCTGTAGTTTTGCGCACTGATATATTTTCGCTTCTGTTGCTGTGCCCGAGCGCGGATTTTGGAAACCTGTGTTCCATAGGGCAGTTTTCCTGTCAGCATCTGGTAGGCTATCACGCCGAGCGAGAAGTAGTCTGACTGCCGCGAACCGACGTCACCGATGTAAATATTCAGGGGCGGCATACTGTAGTGTCCCCGGGGGCACCGTCAAGTTGTTGAGTTTAGTTCGCGTTTTTCTGAACAGACCAATTTACCCGAATGCAATTTCACACATGATATCATGCCAGGCGGCAAAAGCATCTGATCTGGTGCGGCGATAGGAAATGGCGGGAAGCGATGGCGTTTGTAGCTGATTGGCAGAGTGTTCATCAACGCTGCCTATCCATAATGGCCGCTATCTGCAATCAGCGTCGACTTAATGTGACAACACCCTAAATCCTTAAACCGAAACCTGTGACAGCAATTTCGCCTTTGTCATCTGACTTTTTTCTCCTGATAAAATCACCTCGCCTCGGCGCAGCACAACGAATTGATCGGCAAGCACATAGGCAAATTCGAAATATTGCTCGACCAGAATGATCGCCATCTGCCCCTCGGTGCGAAGCTGTTCAATAACGCGCCCGATCTGTTGGATAATATTGGGCTGAATGCCCTCCGTGGGTTCGTCCAACAGCAACAGCTTGGGCCGTGTGATTAACGCCCGCGCGATGGCCAGTTGTTGTTGTTGCCCGCCGGATAAATCACCGCCACGGCGGGTTTTCATTTCTTTCAGAACAGGGAACAGCTCGAATATTTCGTCGGGCACGCGGCGCTCTTTGGCGGGTAAGCAGTTGAACCCGGTTTCAAGGTTTTCTTGCACCGTAAGAAGCGGAAATATTTCACGCCCTTGCGCGACATAACCGACACCTTTGTGCGCCAAAACATGCGCTGGCAGGACGCCCAGCGGTTCGCCGTCCAACATCACATCCCCACCAGAACGCGGATGGGTGCCCGAGATCGCTTTGATCAGGCTGGTTTTGCCAACACCGTTGGTGCCCATGACGCAGGTGATCTGCCCGATAGCGGCGGACATCGAGACGCCGTTCAGAATTTGGGAATGGCCATAATGAAGTGTCAGATCTTTGATATTTAACATCTTTTATCGCCCCAAATAGACGTCGATCACGTCTTGGTTGGCCGTCACGTGATCAAGACTGCCTTCGGCCAACACAGATCCTTCATGCAAAACAGTGACCTTGCAGCCAAGACGACGCACAAATTCCATGTCATGTTCCACGACGACTACAGCGCGGGTTTTGGCGGCTTCAACCAGAATACTGGTGGTATGCTCGCGCTCTGCGGGGGTCATGCCGGCGGCGGGTTCATCGACCAGCAACAAACGCGGCTCTTGTGCCAACAGCATACCAATTTCCAACCATTGTTTTTGTCCATGGCTTAGTTCGCCCGACTTGCGCTGCAGCTCGCCGGACAGGCCGATTTCGACCGCGAGCGCCTCGACTCGTTCAAGATCAGAAGGGCGCGGCTTATAGAATAATACCCGAAACGGTCCACGCGGGTTTTTCAGGGACATCAACAGGTTTTCCTGCACGGTTTGGTCCTCGAATACTGTGGGCTTTTGGAACTTGCGCCCGATGCCCTCACGGGCGATGCGGGCCTCTGACATCCCCAGCAAGGATATGTTTTTGTCCCCCCAAAGGATGTAACCCTCATCCGGCTTGGTTTTGCCGGTGACGATGTCCATAAAAGTGGTCTTGCCCGCCCCGTTCGGGCCGATGATCGCGCGCATCTCGGTCTTGGTAATCTGGAATGACAGGTTGTTGATCGCGCGGAACCCGTCAAAGCTGACAGATACGCCCGAGACTTCGAGTAAAGTACTCATTCATTTGCCTCCTGTTCGCGCAGTGCACCGGCATCAGGCCCCAAATCGGCACCGTGGCGGTTGGGGCTGGTGCGGTTGCTGATCAAATCAAATAGCCCGCCGATGCCTTTGGGCGCATAAAGCGTGACCAAAACAAACGACAAGCCAAGCGCGATCAGCCACCAGTCGACCCACTTCAAAGCAAAGCTGCCCAGCACAATATCGGGCGCACGCCCGCCGGTGAACCACGACGACAAAAGGCTGACAAACGCAGCCCCGATCACCGCGCCATAAAGCCGCCCGCGTCCGCCAATTGCCACCCAGACCGCCAGATAGATCGACGCGATAGGGGCGATTTCTGCTGGGTTGATAATGCCCGCTTGCGGATAGTAAAGCGCACCCGCGATACCCGCCATGCAGGCTGTGCCAGTGAACAGCACCAGTTTGTAGTTTTCAACGGAATAGCCCAAAAACCGCACGCGGGCCTCGTTATCGCGGATGCCGCGCAGCACCGAGCCGAATTTGCCCGACACCACCCATGCGGCCACCAGATAACCCAGCCCCAGCGCCAGTGCGGAGCCCCAGAGGAACCAAAGCGAGACCAGCGACTGTGGCACGTCACTAAATCCAGGCAGGTTTTGCAGACCGGACAATCCGTTGTTGCCGCGCAATCCGCTGTCGTTCTGGAACAGATACAGCGACAAGGCCAATGTCATCGCCTGCGTCAGGATCGAAAGATAGACCCCCGCAACGCGGCTGCGAAAAGCCAGCCAACCAAAGACCAGTGCCAGCACACCGGGTACCAGAACCACCAGCAACAATTGCAGGAAAAGCGAATCCGCAAAGGCCCAGATCAACGGGAATTCCGCGCTGCCAACGACACCAAAGATCTGGTTGCCGATGGCGTCTGAAATCTCTTGGGCGGTGGAGGGGATCGGGGCATCCGCCAATGAATGGACCACGATATCGCGGGTTCGCTCATACATCAGCCACATGCCGATCATATAGCCGCCCATCCCGAAAAATGCGAAATGCCCGAGCGACAAAATGCCGGCATAGCCCCAAACCAAATCCATCGAGAGCGCCACCAACCCAAGACACAGGGTTTTGCCCAGCGTCTTGACCAAACTGGTCGAGACCAAACCGAGGCCCAGCCCTTCGGATAAGGCGGTGACAATGATGGTGAATACCGCCAGCAGGGCCAGAAAAATCAGCGTGGACGGGGTGCGCATTAGAAAACTGTTTTGCATGATCTTAATCCCCTGCCGCGCGGCCCTTGAGGGCGATGATGCCCCGTGGCCGAAACTGGATGAAAATGATGATGAAAATGATCATAAAGGTTTGCGCCGCCAGCGTATTCGAGGGGTTGAACCACTCAATCCCCTTTTGCAAAAAGCCGATCATCGCGGCCCCCCATAGGGTGCCCCAGATGTTGCCAACCCCGCCGACCACGACGGTCATGAAGCTTTGAACGATATAGTCATTGCCCAATTCCGAGGTGACTTTGGCAAACAGCCCGATCGCAACCCCCGCGACCCCAGCAATGCCCGACCCCAACCCAAAGGTCAGCATATTCACGCGGTTCGGGTTGATGCCCATGCTGGCGGCCATGTGCGGGTTTTGGGTGACGGCGCGGGTTTCCAGTCCCAGCCGCGTGCGCTTCATGATGAACAGGTAAATCGCAAGGAACGCCACCGCGAGCACGAAAATGGCGATGCGGATATAACTGATCGACACCACATCATTTATCACCCACGCGCCATCCAGCCATGTCGGCGCCGTTAGCGGTCGGGCTTGGGTGCCAAAGATATTTTTGGCCAGTTGTTGCAGGGCAATCGACACGCCGAACGTCGCCAGCAGGGTCTCTAACGGGCGGTTATAGAGATAGCGGATCACCAACCGCTCCATCGCGACCCCTGCTGCGAAGGTAACCGCAAAAGCCAAGGGGATGGCAATCAGAATGCTGGCGGTGTGGTTTGGAACCACCTGCTGGACCACGTAGCCCGTGTAGGCGCCCATCATGATGAATTCGCCATGCGCCATGTTGATCACGCCCATCACGCCAAAGGTGATGGCAAGGCCGATGGCCGCCAGAAAGTAGATCGAGGCCAGCGATAGGCCATCAAGGATCAGATCAAACGTCTGGTTCGCGCCAACCTTTAGATCAATCCCCAGCATAGCCGCCGCCGCGGCGGTGGTGACCGCTTTGGAGGGGTCGTGGTAAATCTCGACAAAGCTATGGCTTGCAACGGCGGTTTTGATCTCGGGCAGGGTTGGGGCGGATTTTGCCAGACCTGTCGCCACCAAACCGGCATAGGCCCGCGTGCGCGCCTCGGGTTGATCCAGCAGGTTAACATCAATGCCGCCGACCTTGCCGTCCGTGATATGTTGGGCCAGTGTTTGGCGCATGTCATCGGCGCTGATCAGTGATGGGGCAAAGCCGTTGTCCACCAACATAGCATAGGCCGCATCGGTTGAAATTGTATCCCCCGGCACCAGCTTTCGCGCGACATTTAAGGTGGCGGGCGGGGTGTTGGGAAAGGCTTTGATCTGTGTTTCCAGCAGCGGGTTCAACGTGGCGCGTACATCTACGCCCACGTCGCCGGACATATCGGCAATGGCAGCAATCCGCGCGGGCTCGTCCCCATCATAGGCGATGGTCAGCAAGCGTTCGGCGCGGCGTTTCTTGGCCAACACATCCGCATCCGTTTCGGCGGCCAATGAGGCCCTCAGCGGGGCCAGCAAATCGGCGCTGGGGTCACGTTGAATCGAGGTCAGTGCGGCCAATCTGCGCAGCGGATCAGGATCGCTCAGTTGAAATTGCACCAGCGCCGAGCCAATCAAGGCCCGAATGCCGCTGTTGGGTTTGATCTGTTTCAGGTCGGATTTGGGCGCCTCGCCCACGGCCTCGCCGGTGTCAAAATCAAACAGCCGATAGGTTTTGCTGTCCAGCTTTTCGCCACGGAAAAACACCCCGTCAGATTTACGCTGCCACATGAGTTTGCCCTGCCATGCTTGCAACACGTCTTGGGCTTGTGGCAGGCCACTGTTGGTGATGCTGGCAATCGCAGGGGCAATGGTTTTGCGCGAGCTTTTGACGATCAACGCGCTTTGGTCCTGTAAGATGGCCTGCATCGGCGCGTCTTGTCCAAAGGCCAGCGTGCAGCTCATCAACAAGGCGAGGCCAGCAAAAATCAATCGGGTCATGGAGCGCTTTCTTACAGAGGATGGAAGGGGCAAACGCGTGCCCCTTCCGGTGTTCATTCGGTCGGATTAATAGTTCGACTTGATCTGAACGCAGGTTTTGGTTTCGGTGTTGTACATCCCGCACCCCAGATCTTTCCAATCGGACTTCAACACAGCGCTTTCCGGTAGGAAATCGGTCCAGGCATCGCCCGGAACTTCGCTGGTTTGGCTGACAATATCAAACTGGCCGTCTTCCTGGATTTCGCCAATCAAAACCGGTTTCGCCAGATGGTGGTTCGGCAGCATAACGGCCATGCCGCCGGTCAGGTTCGGAAATTCCTGCCCGTACATGGCGGTGCGCACCGCATCCACATCGGTGGTGCCTGCGGCCGTGGCGGCATTTACCCACATGTTAAAGCCGATGTAATGGGCTTCCATCGGGTCATTGGTGACGCGCTCGTCGCCCATCTTGGCTTTCCATGCCTTGATGAACGCAGTGTTGGCGTCAGCATCGGCGGATTGGAAATAGTTCCATGCGGCAAGGTGCCCAACCAGATTTGCTGTGTCCAGACCGGACAGCTCTTCTTCACCCACCGAAAAGGCGACGACAGGAATGTCATCGGCGCTGATGCCAGCTGCGGCCAGTTCTTTGTAGAACCCGATGTTGGCATCGCCATTGATGGTCGAAATCACCCCGACCTTTTTGCCATCGGCCCCCAGTGCCACCACATCGGCGACGATTTTGGACCAATCAGAATGACCAAACGGCGTGTAGTTCACAAAGATGTCGTCCGCCGCGATGCCCTTGGAGATCAAATAGCTTTCAAGGATGTTGTTGGTCGTGCGCGGGTAAACATAGTCGGTGCCCAGTAGCGCGAATTTCTCAACGCCCAGTTCCTCAAGGAAATAATCAGTGGCTGGAATGGCCTGCTGGTTTGGCGCGGCACCCGTGTAGAACACGTTTTTAGAGCTTTCTTCGCCCTCATACTGCACGGGGTAAAACAGCAACCCGTTCAGTTCCTCAAGAACCGGCAACACGGATTTACGGCTGACCGATGTCCAGTTGCCAAAGATCACGTCTACATTGTGAACCGTCAACAATTCGCGGCCCTTTTCAGCAAACAGTGGCCAGTCCGATGCCGGATCAACGACGACGGCCTCAAGGTCACAGCCCAGCAACCCGCCCTTGGCGTTTTGTTGCTCGATCAACATCAGCATGGTGTCTTTCAGCGTGGTTTCAGAAATCGCCATGGTGCCGGACAATGAATGTAAAACGCCGACTTTAATCGGGCAGTCTGCGGCCATGGCCGCTGATGTAAATCCGGCCAACGCAAGGGTTCCGGCCAGTGTTGAATTCAGTAAATTCATCTTGTTCTCCTCGCAGGATCCAAACGGAAAACCTTGCGCAGAGGGGCAAGGCCACTTACGTCAATCCTGCAACATGTTGTTGCAATCCGTGTGGCGGTCGGGTCGGGCTTCAATTCGTCCGGTCGTCACACACCTTCCTCGGGCAAACAGAGCACTCGGTTCGGTAAATGGACTGTTTCCGCGTCGCAGCAAAATTGACAGATTTCGATCCGCCTTTTTTGAGGGAAAAGCCGATTTGCATATAAAATAAACAAACGCAGGCGCGTGCGCACAATAAGTAGGCAAATTTGAATGCGGGTTGATCTGAAGACAGAAAACTTTCCGGCAGTTGGTAACCGGTTTGATCCGCCTGCTTTGCCGTGATGTTGCGAACCCAACATGCGCAGGGCATTTGTTAAGCGGCGTAGGTCGCCCAGCCTTTGAAGGTGAAACCGGCATAGAACAATTGAGTATCGCAAAAACCCACCTCGTTCAGGATGGCCTCGTCTTGTTTTGGGGAAAGGGCAGGGTCAGCAGGCAGGGCGCGTCATCAAAAGGCCCCTCCGCGCTTGATCCGGAGGTGATTGTCGAGGTTACAAACGTCATCCGAAAACTGGTCTCCGAACATAATTTGACCATGCTGATGGTCACGCACCAAATGGGCTTTGCCCGTGACATTTCGGATCGGGTTTGTTTCTTTTATGACGGTTAAATCGAAGAACAGGGCCCGCCTGCTGAACTGTTCGGCAACCCTCAAAAGGAACGTACACAACAATCCCTAAGTGCCGTCAAAGAAGCTGTGTGGATTATAAAACCAGAGGCGAAACAGGGGACCCGTCCAACCCACGCGCGCGCATTGTTGATAAAGTGGTTGAGAACGCCAAGAACGTGATGGAGGCCGTCGCTTCCGCCGTGGAAACCGGCGAGCCCTTTTTGGTTCTGGGGGGCGACTGCACCAACGGCGTTGGCGCGATCAATGGTGTTACACGCGACCAAAACCTCCCCCGAGAATTAGTGACGACGAACAGGGAAAAATCGGTGGCAGCATTTTGGCCAACGGTTTCGTGCCAAATACTTGCTCCGGCCTGACGGTATCAGATGAAGTCGGAACTAATACGCCTAAAACCATAGGCCGTGTCCCGACAATCCATTCACATTCCGACCTTAAGGTGTGACATTGGCTTTTCCCATGAAAACGTAACCAACGCCGTGAGCTGTAATAATAATCGTCGGAGATTTTGGATCGGGTTCAATTTTGTTGCGCAACCTTCCAATCAAAACGTCGATTGTACGGTCAAAGGGTTGCCATTCCCGCCCTGCCAAACAGTCCAGTAGCTGATCACGCTGCAACACCCGCCCTGGGCGTTGTGCCATGAAGCTAAGAAGGTCAAATTCGCCTCGGGTCAAGTGAACATCATCTCCTGTCGATGTTGTCAAAGAACGCGCGGCCCGGTCCAGCACCCATCCATTGAATTCCTCAACTTCGATCTCCTGCTGATTGGGCATCGTCGGCACGGCAATGCGTCGCAGGATGTTCTTAGTGCGCACCAGAAGCTCGCGCAGGTTAATTGGTTTGTCCAGATAATCATCAGCACCGATTTCAAGTGCTACGATGTGATCGACATCTTCGGTGCGCGCGCTCACGACTATCACAGGCACGTCCGAATGGGCACGCAACTCTCGCAACAGGGTCAGGCCATCTTTGCCCGGCAATCGGATATCCAGTACCACAAGGTCAATCACATGGCGCTTTAGTTCGCGCTCCATCTCTTCTGCGTCGCGCGCGCGGACCACGCGATAGCCTTCGACTTCGAAGTAACCGGCAACCGCTTCAAGGCTGGTCGGATCATCTTCGACGACCAGTATCTGTTTTGCCAGTTTCATACGTATTTCTCCGTCATTTACATAACGTTTACATGTTTTTACCAACGGTTCAAAGCCCAAATGTAAGCCGTTTACAAACGCCGTCTAAGACCAAATCAAGACGAAGGTATGAGGTGTAAAGATGATCAAACGAATATGGAAGAAATTCTGGGGACCTGCTGGCGCATTGTCCCTTGGGGTTCTGATGATTGGCGGATTCATCGCCGGAATCATCTTCTGGGGTGGCTTTAACACCGTGATGGAGGCCACCAACGAGATGGAGTTCTGCATCTCGTGCCACGAGATGCGTGACAATGTGTATAAGGAATATGTAACATCGCCACACTTCAAGAACGCTTCTGGCGTTGGTGCGATTTGTTCGGATTGTCACGTGCCTAAGAAATGGGTGCCCAAAGTAATCCGAAAAATCCAGGCCTCGCAAGAGCTGTATGGCCACTTTTTCACCGGGGTGATCGACACACCTGAGAAGTTTGAAGCGCATCGTGCCGAAATGGCGCAAAGCGTTTGGGCCACGATGAAGGCCAACGACTCGCTCGAATGTCGTAACTGTCATGCGGTCGAGCATATGGATTTCAAACTTCAGAGTCCGGAAGCGTCAGAGCTGATGCAGGCAGGATTTGAGCGTGGTGATACCTGTATCGATTGCCACAAGGGTATTGCACACAAGCTGCCCGACTTGTCGCAGGGGTATCGCAGAAAGTTTGAGGACCTGATGGAGGTGGCCGCAAGAGGCGTGAATGGCGACGATGTATATCCACTTAAAACCATACCCCTGTATGGTTCCGCTGCTGACGCAGCATCAGGTGAAAACGCCATCGGTCAGGTACTGGCAGCCACCCATCTGAAGGTGAAGGACCGTGCCAAAGGCATGCTTAATGTTACGCTTGAAGGCTGGCAACAGGATGGCGTGGGTCAAGTTATTTACGCTTTGCGGGGCCAAAGGATATTTGAGGCAACCGTCAAGAAATCCGCCATCGACCTGGTCAAAGTGCATGGGGCAGAAACCGACACCGACACCGATCTGGTATGGCACAAGGTTAGCCTAACAGCGTGGGTGGCACCTGAGGTGCTTGCCTCGGATGTTGAGCCGCTTTGGGAATACACATCGGAGATGTACGCGGCCAGTTGTGGCATCTGTCATTCGAAACCAGCCCCCGGACATTCTCTGGCAAACCAATGGATTGGCACGCTGAAAGCAATGAAGCGTTACATCACGCTGGATAAGGAAGAGTACCGCATCTTGCAGAAATACCTGCAACTGAACGCGAAAGACACAGGCGGGGCGCATCATGAGTAAGCCTCATATGATACCACGCGCTGTTGCATATCGCTGGTTGGCACAGTTTTTCTTGTGCCCGCCAAACCTGACAACGCTGGAAAGTTACCACTCGGTTGAAGGTCAACAGTTTCTTACAGGTCTGCAACTTTATCCTGCGTTGGCACCTCTTGCGGGCTGGTTAAAAGACGCGACGGCTGATGCGGATGCAATCGAGGATTTGCAAGTCAAAATCGCCAGCGCGTTTACCGGAGCGTTCGACATGGGTGGGCCGCGCGCGACTTTGCCTTATGCGTCGGTCTATCTTAGCGAAAACGGGTTGCTGTTCCAACAGCCCACCCGCGACATGATCGTGCTTTTGAATGAAATGCAGATGCAACCGCTCGACGGGATGAATGAACCCCCGGACCATCTCGTGGTGCAGCTTCACGTGGCAGCAGAGTTGATTGAGCGTGAGGAGCAGGGTCAACACGTGCCAATCTCGTCGGCGGCGTTTCTGGACCAGCAAGTTCTGACCTGGCTGCCGGAGTTCACCCAAAGATGCGCCCCCCTTTCGGGTGATAACCCAATTCGCATCTTTGCCAACGCCGCGCAGGCTTTGGTGCAAGACACTGTCAACCCGGCTGATCTGTGCCGTGAATCTGTATGAGGATGGGGTCGTTTACCGTTTGTTTACACAACATTACACGCGGTTAAAGTTTTCCCCAAACCCCATTCACATCGGTTTGAAACACACATGATAGCGGCGAATGCACGCCTTTGTGCGTTCGCACATGTTCCACGAAGCATTGGAGGATACTATGTCCATTCATACGACCAAAACCATCACACGGCGCAGCCTATTGAAGGGTGCCACAGCCTTGGGTGCCTTCAGCGCCTTTGCGCCCGCAATGATGCGCGCAGGCGCGGCTCAGGCCGCTGAAGCGGGCAAGGTTCTGTCCGGATCCCACTGGGGCGCATTTAGCGCGACCGTGGAAAATGGTGTCTGGACCAAAATAAACGCTTGGGATCAGGACCCGCACCCAACTTCGATGCTTGAAGGCGTGATGGACAGCGTCTATTCACCCTCGCGCATCAAATACCCGATGGTGCGCAAAGCCTTTCTTGAAAACGGCGCCGGTGCCAGCCCCGAAGAACGTGGCAACGGAGAGTTTGTCCGCGTCGATTGGGAGACCGCACTTGCGCTGGTCACAGGTGAACTCAAACGTGTCAGCGACACCCATGGCCCAGCTGGCGTCTATGCCGGTTCTTATGGCTGGCAAAGCCCGGGCAAACTGCACAATTGTCAAAACCTTCTGCGCCGCGCACTGAACGTGGGTCTGGAAGGCAAGTTCGTGAACGACTCGGGCGATTATTCGGCCGGTGCCAGCCAGATCATCATGCCCCACGTCATGGGCACGCTGGAAGTGTATGAACAGCAAACCGCTTGGCCCGTCGTGGTGGAAACCACCGATGTGCTGGTCATCTGGGCCGCTGACCCGATCAAAACCAACCAGATCGGTTATGCCGTCCCGGATCATGAAACCTACGGCCACTTGGAAGAATTCAAAAAAACCGGCAAGAAGGTGATCGTGATCGACCCGATCCGCACCGAGACTGCCAAGTTCTTTGACGCCGAGTGGATCCCGATCCGCCCGCATACCGACGTGACACTGATGCTGGGCATAGCTCATGCGCTTTATACCGACGGCCTGCATGATCAGGATTTCCTTGATGAATACACTGCTGGCTTCGAGAAATTCCTGCCCTATCTGACCGGCGAAAGCGACGGTGTGGCGAAGACACCGGAATGGGCGGCGGAAATCTGTGAAGTGCCCGCTGACCAGATCAGGGAACTGGCCAAGCTCTTTGCCGGTAACCGTACGATGCTAACCTCTGGCTGGTCGATCCAGCGTCAACATCATGGCGAGCAATCGCACTGGATGCTGGTCACGCTGGCCTCGATGCTGGGTCAAATCGGATTGCCAGGTGGCGGTTTTGGTCTAAGCTATCACTACGGCAATGGCGGATCGCTTTCGGCAAATTCGTTCATACTTTCGGGTATGTCGGATGGCGGAACCGCTGTGGAAGGCATGTCTTGGGCAACTGAAACCGGTGCCTCGTCGATCCCGGTCTGCCGGATTGTCGAAATGCTGAATAATCCCGGCGCTGAATTTGATTTCAACGGCACGCGGGCAAAATATCCAGAAGTCAAAATGGTCTATTGGGTCGGTGGCAACCCGTTGTCGCACCACCAGAACCGCAACGAAATGATCGAGGCCTGGCAGACGCTGGAAACCGTGGTTGTGCAGGACTTCCAATGGACCGCAACCGCGCGGTTCGCGGATATCGTTCTGCCCGCCACCACGTCTTACGAGCGCAACGATATCGAACATATCGGGGACTATTCGCTCAAGGCGATCCTTGGCATGAAAAAGATCGTGGATCCGGTGTTTGAATCGCGCACCGATTTCGACATCTTTACCGATATCGCCACGCGGCTTGGCGCAGGCGATGCGTTCACCGAAGGCAAGGATGAAATGGAATGGATCAGGGGGTTCTATGAAGAAGCCGCCAAACAGGGTCCGGCCAAAGGCGTGGATGTGCCCAAGTTCGACGACTTCTGGGATGCCGGCGTGCTTGTCTTCGACGTCCCCGACAGCGCTGCCCAGTTCGTGCGTTATGCTGACTATCGTGATGATCCGCTGCTTGAACCGCTGGGCACACCCACCGGTAAAATCGAGATCTTCTCGCGTAATATCGAAAAGATGGGCTATGACGATTGCGGTCCGCATCCGATGTGGATGGAACCTGTTGAACGGCTTGGTGGTAACGAGACCTATCCGTTGCANNTGGCAACGAGCCCCATCCGCTGCATATTGACAGCGCCCACCCCAATGACCGGCTGCACTCGCAGCTTTGCGGAACAAAAATCCGCGAAGGTTACGCCGTGGCCGGACGCGAGCCTTGTATGATCAACCCCGCAGATGCCGCCGCGCGCAGTATTGCCGATGGCGATGTGGTTCGGGTGTTCAATGATCGCGGTCAGGTACTGGCCGGAGCGATTGTATCTGACGACGTTCGCCCAAGTGTCATCCGCATGTATGAAGGCGGTTGGTATGATCCGGTCAATGGCGGCGAGATTGGATCGCTCGATGCCTATGGCGACGTGAACTGTCTGACGGTTTCCATCGCAACGTCAAAACTGGCGCAGGCCAACTGCGGCCATACCGCCTTGGCAGACGTCGAGAAGTTCACCGGCGATCTTCCTGCTGTGAAGGTCTTTGACGCCCCAGCAGGGGGCTAAGCCTAAGACAACCCGGCGCGTGCGACCCTTTCGCGCGCGCCGATTTCAATGAGGTGTTGGAATGCGGTACCCAAGCCACCTGTTCATATCGTTGATGTTCGCAATTGCACTTGGCGCGCCGACGCAAGCCCAGGAACTACCGGATGTGGCCTATCTGGACGGAACATTCGTTTTAAGTGCTGCGCCTGGTGACGATGAACCGCCAATGGGCAAATTGTTGGTCTCGGCCCCTTTGCAACTTATCTCTCAGGATGGCGACTGGTTTCAGGTTTCCATGCAAGGATGGACACAAGCGGGTGCTGAGCGCATCATCTATGCAGCCCCGGGCATTCGTGTGCTGCACGCGGTCTTGTCCAAATCCGCGGTTGAGACGCTGGTTTTTTCTGAAAAGACCGAAGATCCCGACACTTTTCTGATCTGGACAAAGACCGAGCTTCAGGGATGGGTAAACGCCCCGGACCTGAAACCCGGCTTGCAAGACATCTGGGCACGGGCAGAGCCGCTTTTTGCCAAACGTTGCACTGCCTGTCATCAAAGACGCATCCCCCACCACTACACGGCGAACCAGTGGACAAGTCATCTGAAGGTCATGGGACCGCGGACCGGATTGCCGAAAGACGATCAGTTCCTGATCCGCGCCTATTTACAATATCATGCCAAAGACGCGAATAGACTTGGCAGCGCCATTGTGCGTTGATCTTGCTCAGGCGGCACGCGCGAAATTGACGTGCAAAATATTGTCCCAACAAAGGACCGGACCATGTTGAACCTGAAAACGCTGATTGAAAGCCACGAAGATTGGTTGATTGATCGCGTATTGCACTACGCGCAGCAAAAATCCTACATTCAGAATACGTCCACCCTGAGAGAGGCATGGCGGAACTCGATCCGTGGGTTAAGCGAACCGCTGATCGAGTTTATCGACGCGACCCGACAGTCAAATACTTCGCACAAGGCGGCGATAGAGGGCGCCACGAGGTTTGGTGTGGCCCAAGGATTGGAGCATCGTGCGCATGGGGTTGATTTGGTCGACTTCGTTGGGGCGCTGAAACTCCATCGCAAGGCTTTTCTTGACCTGATCCGTGAAAATGAACCTAGCGGCAATGAAAGTGAGTCGTTGCGGGAGCTGATCATAGAGCTTTTTGACAGTATTGAGATGGGGCTGCTTAAGGCTTGGGAAACCACAAGCGTTACCGATCAACTGGCAGAGTTGCAGACGCGTAATCGCGAACTGAGTAATGAAAAACAAGTACATCACCGTATTTGAAAGCATCGCGGAACCAGCAATTCTGCTGGACTTACAAAACACTCCGACCCACGTAAATGCTGCGGCATACAGGTTGCTGTTGGGCGAGGAGAGACCCGGAGCGGGCTATTACGGCGATTTGAATAACCCGTTCTTGCACGAAATCGTGCGTAAATTGCTCTCCTCCAGTCAGTCTTCCTCTGATCCAGTCACATTGGAAACACCGAACGGCAAGCGGATATTTGATGTGTCAATCCAGCAAATGCTTGATATTAGTGAAAAATTTTCCGGAATCGTGATCATTATTCAAGATATCACCGATTACCTGAGTGCGATCAAAGCGGCTCGGGCGGCGGATCAGGCAAAATCGGTATTTCTGAACACGATCAGCCATGAAATCCGCACCCCGCTTAATAGCATCTTGGGTCTCACCCGTTTGATGGAAGACGAAGAGCTTCCAGCCAGCAAAGCCCGGCAGCTGCGCAGTATTCAGGCATCAGGAGAGATGCTCTCTGCTGTGATCGAAAACGTATTGGGGCTGTCAAAAGCGGAAGCGAACGCGTTGCAACTTGTGGAGCAGGATTTTCATCTGGGCGACATGTGTGATGCCCTCTATCAGGTTCTGGAACTTGTCGAGGGTGCCCAACGGCCCAAACTGATACGCGAAATTGACGCAGATGTGCCAATGCACCTTCAAGGCGATGGGCACAAGTTGCACCACGTGCTTTTGAACCTGCTATCCAACGCTCTGAAATGCGCCGGACAGGGAATGGTTACCCTTGTTGTAACCTCTGAATGCATCCTGAATGACGGTCAGCAGCAACTGCGTTTCGAAGTCATAGATACCGGACCCGGAGTGCCGAAAGAGGCTATCGATACGCTTTTTGAACCCTTTTCCCAAGGGGAACAAAACAGCCCGTCCGCCCCCGGCGGAAGTGGGCTGGGGCTTGCGATTTGCAAACACCTCGTAGAGTTTCTTGGCGGTGAAATCGCTTATCGCCCCAACCCGGTGGGCGGCAGCATTTTTGGGTTCTCGATCGCCTTCGAAGTGGCTAAGGAACCAAAGTCGCAAAGGCGAAGGGCTTCTGACTACCGGGTTCTGGTGGTCGAAGACGACCCGGTGAATGCCACCGTGATCGAAGCATACCTGGAAGAACTGGGTAACCATGTGACGCTGGTGCGCTCTTATCCCGAAGCTGAAGCGGCGTTGGCGTATCCCGATTTCGATATCGTTATCACCGACTACAGGCTGGGACAGAACACGGGACTGGATGTTGTCGGCGCATTGCGCGTTGCCGAACGTAAATCCGGGCGATCAATCCCGATTGTGATCATGACGGCCGCCATCCCGACAAACAGTCGCGAACTAATTCAGCAAGTGGGCATTGATCTGTTTCTTGAAAAACCATTCTCGCGATACGAACTCGCCAACGCCTTGTCCTACGTCATGCGTGGGAAGGTGTCAGATGGCACCTCGGATCACAGCAAATCGGCCCAACCTATTAGCCGCCAGGACCTCAATCAGCTGCTGTCTGATCTGGGATTTACCCGATGCCAGAAAGTCGTTCAGAGTTTCCAAAGCACCTTACCCAACCTGATGTCGGACATGCGCGCCCGCCGGGAAGAGGGAGATATTAGTGGTATCTCCGAACTGGCGCATCAGGTTTCATTGGTGCGCGAAGATTGGTGTATCTGGCCAAGCTGTTGAAAACTCAGTGCAAAAACAACGAGATAGAAAAGTCATCAAAGACACTCGAAGTCCTGCACACTGAGGGCGAATTGGTGTTACAGGCGCTTGAAGCTGAATGGCAGAAAGCGACAATCATTCAGGCCAGTTGAATCCGAATAACGTGTAGTAGTTCAGACATGATCTGACAGTTACCGTTTTTCAGACAGCATTTGTCCGCTCAGGTTGTAAGCGGTGGAGCAATACTAGGCCACAGTAGCGGCGGCATAAAAGTCGGCCGTTTTGGCCCTTTCAAAGTTTCGGGAGGGTGACCTGCGCCCCAAGTTCCCTCCAGCTTGCGCGGAGTCCTTGAGGTTAAATTTGTGGTCTTAGGCAGCCATTTTGTCCATAGCCCTTCTCTGCAAAAATTCCATGGGTGTCATGTTGCCCAAGGCTGAATGTGGCCTGCGCCAGCTGTAATCTTCTTGCCATTCTTCCAGCATGTTTTGAGCATCGCACAATGTGCCAAACAATGTTTCATTTAGACATTCGTCCCTGAGTTTTCCATTGAAGCTCTCGATGAACCCGTTCTGTTGGGGCTTGCCGGGCGCGATATAATGCCAATCAATGCGGCGTTGTTGCATGGATGCCAGTGCGCTTGATACTGAGGCGGTTCTTTCCCTTTAGGATGCTTTAGATGCCACACAAATTCAACGCTGCTCGTCGGGATAAGATTCCGAAGCAGACGTATAGGGTTTCGGAATGGTTTGGGAATGGATGTTCAAATCCGGCGATACCGCCGCTGTGTTTAGATCATTGGCAGCTCTGGGGCGGCACGGGTGGTCAAAAGCCGCACGCCCGCTGCACCCACGACGATGTCTTCCTCATGCACCATCATCTGGCCATCGCCGTATGACAACGATGGCTCCAGTGTCAGCACCATGTTTTCACGCAGAACTGTTGTGTCAAATGGCGCGTGCGAGGGTTGTTCGGTCAATTGCATCCCCAGACCATGCCCCAGACGCCCGATGTCACCGCCGCTGTCATCCATTTCGGATATCACCGTCGACATGGCGTTGAACAAATCACGGCACGTATTGCCCGGACGCGCGGCTGCGATCCCGGCTTGGGTTGCGCGCCACAACACGTCATAGGCCCGCCGCGCCAGATCATCAGCGCGCCCGATGGCCCAATTGCGGTCAAAGTCGCAGAAATATCCGTCCCACGTCAGGCCGGTATCAAGCATCAGCACATCACCCCTGCGCAAAGGGCTACGCGACGGGGGCGAGATCACGTCGACATACCCCCCCTGATCAGCGGCCCCCACGACGTAAGGCGCATCATCGGCGCCTTGCCCTAGGGCTTCGCGGCGGAACGATCGGAACACGTCTTCAAGCGGCTGACCCTCTGAAATAATCTCAGGAACGCGGGCAAAAGTGGCCGACCCGATGGCGCAGATATGCGACAGTTTTTCGATCTCGGCGGCGGATTTTACCATTCGAAGGCCTTGGACCAACCCGGTGACATCGGCAATCTCTAGCCCCGAAAGCTGTGCCCTCAGGCGTTCCCAATCCCCGAGCGGCATGCGCAGCGACGTTTCATGGCCCTTCATCATCCCGATCCGGGCGTTTTTAGCAGACAGTGGTGCCAAAAGTTCGGTCAATAAACTGATCCCGTCATCGTCTGGCGCAGGTGCGCTCCAGGTGCGGATATCATCCAACCAAGAGCTGCGCATCAAGGCAGCGCCGATCTCTGGGATCACGGCAATCGGTTTTGCATCAACCGGCACGAACAAAAACCAAGGGCGGGTCGGGCTTTGCCAAAACAGCGTTTGAAACCCGCTAAAATACCGCACGTCCGGCTCGCTCATCAAAAGGATACCCGCCAGCCCTTGCTGGGCCATCAGGGCCTGCGCGTTGGCTGTGCGAATTTCAAATTCCCGATCGGCAAAGCCGCGCATCAAAGGTTTAGGCTGCATCACGGCCCTCCATAATCATGTTGAAGATGGCCGCATCTGTGACCCCTTCAGAGCCAATCAGCAACACCCGCGACTGCGCATCCAACCCCAGTTTATCAGACAGATCACGGTCAGCCCGCGCAGCTATCAACGCCGCCAGCCCGGCAATGGCGCTTTCGCCAGCTTCAATCGCCACGTCGCTGCCCAGCGGTGTTGCCAACAAACGCACC
Source organism: Rhodobacteraceae bacterium UBA2776 (assembly GCA_002352425.1). Classification (GTDB taxonomy): domain Bacteria; phylum Pseudomonadota; class Alphaproteobacteria; order Rhodobacterales; family Rhodobacteraceae; genus Profundibacter. Next base: position 10,574 of record DEIK01000075.1, on the reverse strand, counting down.
CTCGGGGCGACCAGAGCCTCTGGAATTGTCAAAAAATCGCTGGCCTCTTCGGCTAATATTTCCCAAGCCAACGCCGAGGGCGCCCCACATGACAGGCCCGCCATCAAGGTTTCCCGGGCAATCGCCACATTGGTCACCGCCCCCGCTTTGGCGCTTTCAAACAGGCAGGCCGCCAGGGCCGGTTCGACGATAACAACCCGCGGAGCGGCATCCCCCCAATAGTGCCGCAGGCCCGCCACCACGCCCGCGGCCAACCCCCCGACGCCACCTTGCAAGAACACATGCGTCGGCGCCTGCTCTAGCGCCTCGCAGATCTCCTGCGTCATGACCCCGTAGCCGGACATCACATCGCGCGGCGGCAGTGAATAGCCCGGCCAGGATGTATCAGACACGACGAACCAGCCGTTGTCTTGTGCCTCGGTTTTGGCCAAGACAACCGAGGCGTCATAGTCGCCTTCGATGCGGATCACCTCTGCGCCAAGGTCTTGCATGGCAAGCGCGCGCCCTTGGCTCACTTCGGCGTGGATATAGATCCGGCACGGAACGCCGAACCTTTTGCAACCCCAAGCCAAAGAGCGGCCATGGTTGCCGTCAGTGGCCGAAACCAGTGTGATTGCGGCGCAGGCGTCGGCATATTTTCCGGTGCGGATATCGGCCAATGACGCCGGGTGGCCCAGCCTTTTGGAAATCTCGCGTTGCAGAACGCGCAGTCCGGCGTATGAACCGCCCAATGCCTTAAAGCTGCCAAGCCCGAAACGTGGACCTTCGTCTTTGTAAAGCACCTCGGTCACCTCGATTTCTTTGGCCAAAGCGGCCAAGGTCACAAACGGTGTTGGCGCGTAGCCATCCCATGCGGTGATCTCGGCGCGGGCTGTGGCGAAATCATGTTCTAACAAAACACGAAAGGCCGCATCGCCCGTTTTGCGGTTGGCGGCCACATGGCCGAGTGCAGCTGCGGGTAGCAAATTGTTCATATCGTGGTCTTTCTAAGGGGCAGGCGCGCGCGCACCAAATGCGTCCAAAAGGCCGCACCGATAGGCAAAAGCGCATCGTTAAAATCGTAGTCAGCCGCATGGAGCGGTTGGCCATGCGGGCCTGTTGTTCCATTGCCCAGCAACAAAAAACAGCCGGGAACTGCAGCGCTGAAATGGGCGAAATCTTCGGAAAAACTCATCGGGGCGCGGTCGCCGATGGTCTCGAGCCCCATCACCTGCGCGGCCCGCACCACCGCATCTACGGGGGCCTCGGCATTGAGGGTTTCGATGAACTCGGTTTCAAAACCCATCTGGGCCATAACCCCGTGTGCAGCGGCCACGCCGTCTACGATCTGGCGCATGAAACGTTCGATGTTTTTGCGGTCTTGCGGCAGACGCGCGCGCACATCACCCTTAAGCGTCGCATGTCCTGGGAGCACATTGCGCTGCCCGTCGGTCAGAAATTCCGTGACGGACACAACCGCGCCCGCGCTTGGCGCCAGTTTGCGTGACACGATGGTTTGCAAGGCCTGCACGATTTCGGAGCCAACAGTTATGGCATCGACGCCGACATGCGGCATGGAGGCGTGCCCCCCCTGGCCGGTAATTTCAATCTGAAACAGGCTTTCGCTTGCGCAGATTTGGCCGACCCGTGTGGACAGCTGCCCCACCGGCGCGCCGGGCAGATTGTGGATCGCGTATACCTCATCAATCGGGAACCGCTCTAGCACGCCTTCGTCGATCATCGCGCGTGCGCCCAGCCCATGTTCCTCATTGGGCTGAAAAATGAACACAACAGTGCCGTCAAAATCAGGATCTTTGGCAAGCGTTTCTGCCGCGCCCAACAGCATGGTCATATGGCCGTCATGGCCACAGGCATGCATCACACCCGCAGTGCCAGAGACATAATCATGGGTGCTGATCTCCGTGATCGGCAGCGCATCCATGTCCGCCCTCAGGCCAATGGCGCGGTTGCCATCACCGGCCCGCAGAACGCCGATGACCCCGACCCCCTCATGCACTTCTAAACCCCAGTCGCGCAGCATACCGGCCACCTTGGCCTTGGTGCGCACTTCCTGAAACCCAAGCTCGGGGTCAAGGTGAAACATCTGGCGCAACACCGTTAGTTTTTTATGAAACTCATCCATTCCTGATCCTCAAGGCAATGCTGCACAATTTAAGAGATTTGTTTGAATATGTTCATCAAAAAACCGCCCTATAGCAATGAAAATGCATCCAGATTGGCAACATTGCGATTGTTGTCCGAAAGGGCAGCCACAATAAGGGTTCTTGGACGCGTCTCTGGCGGCTTTGACTCTAGCATGGGATCGGCTGACTGACGAACTGATCTGTGACATTGGCGATTAATTTCTTCACATTTCAATCAGACCTTGCGCAATTCTCTCTTTCATTCTGCCTAATCTGAGGCGTGTCACACATGATATGTAAAAGGATATTCAGATGACTGCTGGGCTGGAAACCGCTGTAACCGATCAAGACGCATATGACAGCAAAGTCAAAAGCCTGCGCGGGTCTGCTGTTGTCTTGCCGCGCATCTCGGATCTTGCCGATCCGCCCGCAAAACTGGCCCGCAAAATGGCCGAAATCTCGGATGCCGATCCGAATGCGCCCGATCCTCGCAACCTTTTTCGGGTGCATTGGCACAACGGGGCCGTCCGGCGCAGTCTGGTGCCGGTGCCAGAGCATATTGTCCTGTCGCAAGCTTTGACCGGTGTGAAAGCAAAAATTGTTGTCGCCTTGGGCAACCGGTTTCCGATGATCAACACGCATAAGGTGCTGTCCGCTTATGGTTGCCTGATTCCACGGTTGATGTCCGGGGCGTTTGACGCCACCCGGCATCGGGCCGTTTGGCCCGAGGGGATGAGCAAAGAAAGGTTCGATTGGCTGACCGATCCTAACGACATTTACCGCACGCCGGGCACCGAAAGTAACGTCAAAGAAATATACGACGCCTGTCACGACCTTGCGAAAAATCCCGAAAACCTGATCTTGAATCAGTTTGGCGAATACGGGAATTACATCATTCACCGCGCCGTTACAGGCCCTGCCTTGCAGCGCATATTCGACCATCTAAATGCGGATAACACATTGAAGGCGCGCGCTTTTGTGGCCGCCACGGGCTCTGCCGGCACGTTGGCGGCGGGCGATCATCTAAAGGAAACGCTGGGCACCCAAACCGGCGTGATCGAGGCCCTCGAATGCCCAACGCTGCTTTATAACGGCTACGGCGAACATAATATTCAGGGCATCGGCGATAAGCATGTTCCGCTGATCCACAATGTCATGGGAACGGATTTCGTCATCGGCGTTTCTGACGCGTCTTGTGATGGGCTGAACCTTGTTTTCAACACGACGGCGGGCCGCGTATATCTGTCTGATCACCGCGGCTTGTCTCAGGCGCAAATCGTCAGGCTTGGCGATCTGGGCCTGTCCTCGATTGCCAATATTCTGGGGGCCATCAAATACGCCAAATACAATGATCTGGGTGCAGATGACGTGGTTTTGATGGTCGCAACTGATGGCGCCGATATGTATCACACCGAGATGGCGATCGCCCAAGGCAAATATTTCGCCCAAGGGTTTGACCAAGTGCAGGCGGCTGAGGCATTCGGTCAGCATATCCTTGGGGCTGGCATCGACCACACGGTTGAACTGGGCCGGTTTGAGCGCGCGCGTATTTTTAATCTGGCCTATTACACTTGGGTCGAGCAGCAGGGCATATCACTGGAAGATTTCGAGCGCCGCTGTGATGTGTCATTTTGGGATGGGATGATCGACCAATTCAACGCCGCCTAGATGCCTGGGACACAGATGCCTCTGACCGCCAGCCATTGGGGGGTATGCCGCGCCGAAGTCGAGGGTGGAAAATTGCAGGCTTTGCATCCGTTTGAGCAGGTTAGCTGGCGAACAACCGTTTTGGATGGAGACGACGCTTGCGGCGATGCTGGTGCAAATCGGGCTTGCCGGGGCGGGCATTGCTTTTGGGTGTTGCGCCGCCAATTCCGTTGGCATGGATAAGCGCCGCACAAAATACGCGGCCCTGCCACAGGGAACCAACCCAGTACAAAGTTTTATACCGGTTGCCAGAATGAGCGATATGCTTCTCACCCCCGGCGCGGTGTTTCGCTATGGCGGGCAGACGCACACATATCCCGATATCAAACTGGTGTATTGGGCTGACGGTAATCCGTTCCACCATCATCAGGATCTGACCCGATTGAAACAGGCATGGCAAAAACCCCAGACCATCATCGTGCATGAGTGGTGCTGGAACGCGCTGGCCAAACGGGCCGATATCGTGCTGCCCTGCACAACCCAATTGGAACGCCGCGATCTGATGATCGCCCCGCGCGATCCCTATATCGTCGCAATGGAGGGGCAGGGGCGGCGCTGTTCACATGGCGGCTGTGGCTTTGGTCGGGCATGTAAGCCGGAATTTAAGAGACCACGTTCACAATATCTTCGCGGGCCTTACGCACTTTTTTCATCGGCAAAAGCCAGTCAGCATCGGCCTGACGATAGCCAAGCGGCAGCAACACAACCGATCGAAGGCCGCGTTCACTGAGGCCAAGGATTTCATCAACTTTGGCAGGATCGAACCCTTCCATCGGGGTGGAGTCAACCTCGAGTTCGGCGGCCGCAACAAGGGCAAAACCCAGTGCAATATAGGCTTGGCGTGCGGCGTGTTCAAAGTTTACCTGCGCGTCGTGCAGCAGATACGTGGCTTTCAGGTTTTCGTAATACCCCGAGAGCGTCGGGTTTTCGCCGCGCTCGTCGGTCATTTGGTGCGTCACAGCATCAATGCGGTCGGCGGTATAATTATCCCACGCCGCAAACACCAATAGATGCGAGCCGTCGGTGATTTGGGCCTGATTCCAGGCGACCTTTTGGATGTCGGCACGCAGGTTTGGGTTTGTCACCACAAACAGCTCAAAGGGTTGGGTGCCACTGGAGGTGGGAGCCATGCGGATGGCCTCGACGATTTGGTCAACCTTATCTTGCGGGACTGCTTTTGTAGGGTCCATCTTTTTGGTGGCATAGCGCCAGTTCAGGTGCTCAAGTAGTGTGCTGTTGGGCATTGTCATCGTCCTATTGTCGGAGTTTTACGGGGGTTTATAAGATGGTATATTTTAGTAACCTAGGATATATGTAATACTTATTGCGACCACAAGAAGGCACATCCTGTAGCCTTGGTCACATGGAGGGAACCGACGTGGCAGACAATCAGAAATGCCCCGATTGCAAGCGCATTAACGAGGTTTTATCGCGGGTGGGCGACCGTTGGAGCGTGCTGGTCGTGATCTCGCTTGCGGAACATGGCACGCTGCGGTTCAACGAATTAAAACGGCACCTTGGCATTTCACAGCGGATGCTTAGCCTGACGTTGCGCGAACTGGAACGTGACGGGTTGGTGATCAGAACCTATCATCCGGTTATTCCGCCAAAGGTCGAATATGCGCTGTCTGCGCTGGGTAAATCCTTTCGGGAGCCGGTGATAGCCTTGGGCCTTTGGGCGCACGATAACCTGCCAAATATTGATGTGTCACGCGAACGGTATGATGCCACGAAAGAGAAGCAAAAGAAAACCGGCTCGTCACTGTGACGCATTCAGGCGGGGCTAATGTGGAACTGGACCTCATGAATGCCCTGTTGGCAGGGGGCAATCCCAGACACACAATCCTTGAAAACGGGGCGGTTGGAACCGTTGATATCCTGTCCGATCAAACCATAGCTTATGTTCAGGGCCCCTATACCTATGAACTGAACGTCGTTGATCCGGCAAATCCGACTGAAGCCATCACTTACGAGTTATTGACTGGCAGTGACTTATATTTCGACATATCTATATCCACCTTGTCGGAACAGCGGTTTTTTGTGACCTGGGGTGATCAGGCGCAAGTTTTTAATGCAGATGCCACGCCCGCCGGGGGGGGTGCCGCTGGGGCTGTTGGGATTTAACAACGGCAGTGTTGGCGTGGATGTTTTGGAAACTGCAGATGGTAACATTGCCGTATTCCAAGAATTTTTTCACCACGCAATACGAAAGTAGCGGGGCGGTCAGCAACTTTTCGTCCCTTTATTTGAACACCTTCGCACAAACCCTCGCCTATATCGGGACCGACGCTGAAGATGAGTTTCGCCCCGGTGAAACAGATGATCTGATTTATGGGTTGGCTGGTGATGATGACGTCCTGGAAAGCGGTGGAGATGATGTGATTTATGGCGGTGATGGCCATGATATTTTACACGGTGGAGACGGCAGCGATACGCTTTATGGCGGCAAGGGGTCTGACAAATTGCACGGTGGGACGGGCGATGATTTCATTTTCGGCGGCATCGAAAACGAAGCCACGTATGACCCCGAGCTTCATGGACCAGACTTAAGGAATGAAATTACGGCTGGCGCTGGCAATGATGTTGTCTTTGCGGGGCAGGGCAATGATCTGGTTTATGGACAAGACGGCAAGGACACCCTTTATGGGGGCGAGGCGCCGATAAACTTGTTGGCCAGACCGGCAATGATGTGATTGCCGGAGGCAGCGGCTCTGATCTTATTTTTGGGGGAAGTGGCAGTGATTTCATCAATGGCGGGTTTGCAACGGGTCGGTTGAATGGAGGGGCCGGTGCGGATCGGTTCTATAATAGAGGTGTTGAAAGTTTTGATGATGCGGTCATTGGCTTCATTCGGATGGATGTCATGCCAGACTGGATTCAGGATTACAACGCCGATGAGGGGGACCTGCTGGTGTTTGGTAACGCTGGCCCAACACAAGCAGATTTTCAGGTCAATTTCGCCCACACAGAAAACGCTGCTGGCGAACGATCCGGGGATGATATGATCACTGAGGCCTTTGTCATATATCGACCGACAGGAGATATCGTTTGGGCCTTGGTTGATGGCGGCGGACAGTCCAGTATCAACATCCAGCTGGGTGGGGATGTGTTTGATTTGCTGGTCTAGGTCCGAGCCGTTTTGAACCAAGGGCGGCGGTGGTCTGGCAAGGCTATGGTTTAAACCATCTTGATCACATCTTTATCAATCGCCAGTGTATAACCGCGCCGCGCAATGTTTTTCACCAGCAGTTCGCTGACCATCTGGTTGCCCAGAGAATCGCGCAAACGTTTGATGCGGGTGGCGCCAGCGGCCTCGTCACAATCCGAGGCAGGGCGGCCGGAAATCACCCCCTCAATCTCGCAGCCTGACATCAGATCGCCGTCCATGCGGGCCTCGGCCAACACCGACAGGGTTTCGATTGCCGCTTCGGTTAGCTTGAATTCCATGTTGTTCAGATAGACGGTGTTTTCCTCGCGGCTGATCATCAGAGACGAGACCTGAATGCCGGTGCGCTCGATTTCGCCCATGCGTTTGTTCAGCGCGATGATGGTGACCAAAAACACCAAGGCCGCCACCAGCAAGGCGGTGGCAAACACCAGCAGCACGAAAATAACCGTGCGATAAGACGCCAGAGTGTCGGAAAACGAGGTGCCGGATTGGGCCAGAATTTCCAACAGTTTAATTTCGGCATTGTTGGTTAGGCCATTGTTTTCTATGAATATATGCTCGACCCGCGCGTTAAAGGCGTTGGCGTCAGGCAGGTTCAGAAACAGCAAAACAGCAGCCCCCAGCAGGATCAGCACAATCGACGCGATGCCGATGGCCACAACTTTTGCCCCGGTGATTCGTGTTTCAGTAGCGGAGGAAATATTGTCCGGCACTGTCTTTCCTTTCCTCAAGCCCGTCTGCCTGAAATAGGGACAGGATGTTCAGCAATTTCCAGCCATCCACGCCGATGCGCGCGGCGATTTGTGCCTTTGCGGCGGCTTTATTGCAAGCCGCATCGGGCAATTCTATCACACCATAATGCAGGCGTAAGGGGCTGTCCTGTTTTGCTTTGTAGTCAGCATAACAGGCGGCCGCGGCGGGCGAGGCGGCCATCAGGGCCAAGACAAGGATAAGTTTTTTCATCATGGCTGTGAACATGCCGAAGTTTGCCCCGTTATTCAATAACAAGCGTCTTTTGCCGACGGTTATTGGATAACAATCCGGCGTTATTGTTTAGCCATACCGTTCCCGTCAATTTTGTTTCATCGCTTCCGGTCACACAATCTGTGCCGGGTTCACATTGAAAGGATACGACATGACAAAGAAAATTATTGCCTCGGTGCTTGCTGCTACAATCGCTATGACTTCGGTTGGGGCGACCCCCGCGATTGCCAAACCAAGCGAAGGCGTCAGAATTTTGCAAGGGCTGGCGGCGCTCTATGTTATCAGTCGGGTGATTGAAGGCAACAAAGACGACCGGCGCCCTGCCATGACGCCAAACCCGCGTCAGGATCATGTCACGCGGAACCCGCCAAGACAGCGTCGCCATATGTTAAATGTGCCCAGCCAGTGTTTGAAAACGTTCAACACGCGCCGGGGTGAAACCCAGGCTTATGGGTCCCGTTGCGTCAAAAACAATGCGCCACGTTTAAGTTTGCCCCAAGATTGCAAGCGTCGCATTTCAACTGACCGTGGCCGTCGCATTGTTTATGGCCGCCATTGTCTGCGCCAGCATGGCTATAGCGTTGCGCGCCGCTAACAGGACCGAATTTACGAACAAAGGTGTGGTTTAGTTGCGTCCCCACACCTTTGGGGCGGGTGGGTTTTAGGTAACCTCCCGCCCTTTTTTTATGACGTGATCGCTTATATGATGACTGCTGAAGTGGTGCTTTGAATAGAACCATTAAACTAGTTTAGTCGTTATGTTTTTCCCTCATGATTGCTGCAAAAAAACCCATTTCCGCTTGCACTGCACCGCATTCTAAGGTTTCTCAGCTGGATGACAAAACCAGCCCCAGATTTCAGCCTTGAGCAGTCCACCATGGATTTAGGTCACGCCCTTATCGCCGGTGTTGACGAAGTCGGCCGCGGCCCGCTTTGTGGTCCCGTGACCGCCGCCGCCGTTATTTTGGACCCGATGAACATCCCCGATGGCCTAAATGATTCCAAAAAGCTGACGGCCAAACGCCGCGAGGCTTTGTATGATATCCTGATGGACTGCGCCGAAGTGTCGATTGCCCATGCCACGGTTGCGGAAATTGACGACATCAACATCCTGCGCGCCTCGCATCTGGCGATGGAGCGGGCGGTGGCCGGGCTGAGCCGCCAACCCGACCATGTGCTGGTGGATGGCAACCTGATCCCGCGCGGTCTGTTGATCCCTTCGACGGCGGTGATCAAGGGCGATGCCAAATCCGTGTCGATTGCGGCGGCGTCGATCATGGCCAAAACATGCCGCGACCGTTTGATGGTGGATTTGGCGGGGCAATATCCGGGCTATGGCTGGGAAAAGAACGCAGGCTACCCGACAGCTGTGCACTTAAAAGCACTACAAGACTTGGGCGTCACCCCACACCATAGACGTTCGTTCAAACCCGTATACAAGATGTTGTAGCAAGATAATTTTCTAACATGTTGATTCAAAAAAGAAATTGACGTCGAATCACGAATGAATCATCTTAGGCCCTAACAACAAACGCAAAAATGCGTGAAGCTTAGAGGCAGAAGATGACAACAAAAACCAAGACAAAAGTGGCAAGCAAATTGCCTCTGAATCAAATCCTTGATGGCGATTGCATCGAGCGGATGAACAGCCTACCCGCAGGCTCTGTCGATATGATCTTTGCGGATCCCCCCTATAATCTGCAACTGCGCGGTGATCTGCACCGCCCCGACAATTCCAAGGTCGATGCGGTGGATGATGCCTGGGATCAGTTTGCCAGCTTCAAAGCCTATGATAAATTCACCCGCGAATGGCTCAAGGCCGCGCGCCGTTTGCTTAAACCCAATGGCGGGATCTGGGTGATTGGCTCGTATCACAACATTTTCCGCGTCGGGGCCGAGTTGCAAAACCAAGGGTTCTGGATTTTGAACGATGTGGTTTGGCGCAAAACCAACCCGATGCCAAATTTCCGCGGCATGCGTTTGACCAATGCCCATGAGACCATGATCTGGGCCTCAAAAGAAGAGGCCAGCAAATATACCTTTAATTATGACGCGCTAAAATCGCTGAACGAGGGTATCCAGATGCGTTCCGACTGGGTGCTGCCAATTTGCACCGGCCATGAGCGCCTGAAAAATGAAGAGGGCGACAAAGCCCATCCAACCCAAAAACCCGAGAGCCTGTTGCACCGTGTGATCGTTGGCACCACCAACCCGGGCGACGTTATTCTGGACCCATTCTTTGGCACTGGCACCACTGGTGCTGTTGCGAAAAAACTGGGCCGTGATTTTATCGGCATCGAGCGTGAAGAGGCTTACCGCAAGGTTGCCCTGAAACGTCTGTCGAAAATCCGCAAGTATGACAAAGAAAGCCTGCAAGTCACCACCGCCAAACGGGCTGAACCACGGGTGCCCTTCGGTCAGTTGGTTGAACGTGGCATGCTGTCACCGGGCGAAGAATTGATGAGCCTGAACGGTCGCTACACCGCCAAAGTGCGCGCCGATGGCACGCTGGTTGGCCACGACGTCAAGGGCTCGATCCATCAGGTCGGCGCCGCGCTTGAGGGCGCACCCAGCTGCAATGGCTGGACCTA
>DEIK01000069.1 GCA_002352425.1 Rhodobacteraceae bacterium UBA2776 | reverse complement strand
AATGCTGTGGAATGATATGGAAAGCGGCGAGGTGGAGCCGGAAACGTTGCCCCGCCTGCCCAAGACGATAGATTTCACCGTTGATTACCTGCGGTCCGGCCTGCCGCGCGACGCCTATGCGCGGGCACGGGTGAACCGGTCGGGGCGCCGTTATGCCTCTGTGCATGTCGAGGCATGGCAGGACAACCGCCAACGCCTGTTTGCCCAGGCCACAGGGCATTTCCTGATGCCGCAACGCGGTGAGTGATGCTGCAGGTTCCCTGACCCACTCTCGTGTTCTGAAAATTGCCCTGCCGATTGTGATTTCCAACGCCACCGTGCCGATTCTGGGCGCGGTTGATACAGGTGTGGTCGGGCAACTGGGGCAGGCCGCGCCGATTGGGGCTGTCGGAATCGGTGCAATCATCCTGACTGGCATTTACTGGATGTTCGGGTTCTTGCGAATGGGCACATCGGGCATGGCGGCCCAGGCGCATGGGGCAGGGAACCGTGCCGAGGTGGTGGCGCTACTGGTTCGGGCCTTGATCATCGGCTTTGGTCTGGGTCTGTGCATGATTGCATTGCAAGTGCCGCTGTTCTGGGCGGCATTTCAGGTCTCGCCCGCCTCGGCCGAGGTCGAGGGGATGGCGCTGGACTATATGCAAATCAGGGTGTGGTCGGCCCCCGCAACCGTGGCGTTATACGGCATCAGCGGCTGGCTGATCGCGCAGGGGCGCACGCGAGCTATTCTGGCGCTGCAATTGTGGATGAACGGCGTCAACATCGGGCTGGATTTGTGGTTCGTGCTGGGGCTGGACTGGGGCGTTGAAGGGGTGGCGATTGCCACGTTTATTGCCGAATGGAGTGGGCTGGCGCTGGGTCTGTGGCTGTGCCGCGCTGCATTCGTGGGCCGGATGTGGTATGATTGGGCGGTGGTGTTTGACCGCGCGCGCCTAAAGGCGATGGCGCTGGTGAATGGCGACATCATGCTGCGGTCCCTGATGTTGCAGGCGATATTCATATCGTTTCTGTTTTACGGCGCACGGTTTGGCGATGTGACCTTGGCCGCCAACCAGATATTGCTGCAATTTCTGGAAATCACCGCCTATGCGCTGGACGGGTTTGCCGCAGCGGCCGAGGCTTTGGTCGGGCAAGCGTTGGGGGCGCGCAACCGATTGGCATTACGGCGTGCTTCTCTGTTGACCAGTGGTTGGGGGCTGATCTGGGTGCTGTGCCTGTCGGTGGTATTCTGGCTGTTTGGGCGGGTGATTATTGATGTGATGACCACATCACAAGAGGTGAGGGCCGAGGCGCGGATATATCTTGTTTACATGATCCTTGCCCCCACGATTGGTATCGCATCGTGGATGCTGGACGGCATATTTATCGGCGCGACCCGTTCAAAGGACATGCGCAATATGATGGCGCTGTCTTTCGCGATTTACGCGGTGGCGATTGCGGTTTTGATGCCGGTTTACGGCAATCACGGGCTTTGGATCGCTTTGCTGATCTCGTTTGTGGCGCGTGGGGTGACGTTGGGGGTTCGCTATCCGGCGCTTGAGGCGCAGGCAGGGTAGGATGCCTGCGGCGCGGATATTTGGGCGAAAAAGAAACCTATAAAATGTCGAGCACGGATTCCGGCGGGCGGCCCAAGGCGGCCTTGTTGTTGGCAAGCACCACGGGGCGCTCGATCAGTTTGGGGTGCTCGGCCATGGCTTTGATCAGGGTGTCCTCGTCGGCGTCTTTCAGGTCCAGCTCTTTATAGATCGCTTCGCCTGTACGGATCAGGGCGGAGGCGGGGATGTTGAGTAGCGCAAGGGCTTTGCTGATTTCGTCGGCTGTGGGGGCGTTATCCTGATAGAGGCGGATTGTCGGGGTGATACCGGTGCCTTTGATCAATTCAAGCGTGGCGCGGGATTTGGAGCAGCGCGGGTTGTGCCAGATCGTGGTCATAGCCAGTCCTTTCTTTTGGTGCCGACGGCATCAGTTATGTTTGCGTGGCCGTCGCGGGCGAGGAGTTTGTCTAGGCCGCGTGTGATCTCTGTAACTAATGACAACCCTTGGTAAACCATTGCGGAATAGAGTTGCACGGCTGAGGCACCTGCGCAGATTTTGGCATAGGCCTGTTCAGCCGAGCCAATGCCACCAACGCCGATCAGGGGGATATTGCCATCTGTGAGCGCGCTGAGTTGGGCGAGGATGCGGGTGGATTTTTTAAACAGGGGCGCGCCGGAGAGGCCACCGGCCTGATCGCGGTGTTGGCTGGTCAGCCCGTCGCGGGACAGGGTGGTATTGGTGGCGATGATAGCGTCAACGCCTGTATCGGTGACCACTTCGGCGATTTCGGCGAGTTCTTGAGCGGTCAGATCAGGCGCAATTTTCAGGAAGATGGGGATCGGGCGAGCAAGGGTGGCGCGGGTGTCCATCACACCATTTAGCAGCGCGGTGAGGGCGGCTTTGCCCTGTAGGTCACGCAGGCGTTCGGTGTTAGGCGAGGAAACATTGACGGTGGCGAAATCTAGATGCGGGGCGCAGTGGGCCAGCACGGTGACGAAATCGGCGGCGCGGTCGGTGCTGTTTTTGTTGGCGCCGAGGTTCAGGCCGATGATTGCGTCAGATGGGCGGTTTGCCAACCGCGCGTTGATGGCTTCCATGCCGTCGTTGTTAAAGCCAAAGCGGTTGATCACGGCGGCGTCTTCAGACAGGCGGAACAGGCGGGGTTTGGGGTTGCCAGGTTGTGGGCGCGGGGTGGCGGCACCGACCTCGATGAAACCAAAACCGGCGCGTGACAGGGGCGCAAGCGCGGTGGCGTTTTTGTCGAACCCGGCGGCGAGGCCGACGGGGTTGGGCAGCGAAAGCCCCACGATTGTCGTTTGTAGGCGGGGCGTGGTGAAGGGGCCAGACAGGGGGACAAGCCCACTGTTCAGCGCTTTGAGTGACAGAGCGTGGGCGCGTTCGGGATCAAATCGGTGCAGGGCCGCCACGCCAAGGCGTTCAATCAGGTTCATACCATCTCAGCCGGAAAGATGTGGTAGCCATTTAGAAACGGCAGCGGTTTGGCCCAGAGCACTTCGCTGCGTTTCAGGGCCCGGTAGAGGTGCGGAAACAGATCGCCACCGCGTGAGGGTTCCCATTTCAGGGCATCGCCCATCTGGTCGGCCTCGAACGCGATCAGCATCAAACCATCAACGCCCAAGAAGTATTTGGCGGCGGTAACGCCCGCTTGTTTGGCGGTCGAGAAGTGGATAAAGCCATCGGCCAAATCAATCGGAGCGCCAAGGGTTTCGCCTTTGGTGTCCAGTTCTGCCCACTCGGGCCCAAGGAATATTTTGTAAATCTGCATGGGGGTGACATGCCTTGCCCACGCAAAATCGTCAAGGCTTTGACTCTTGCCAGATACATCGCCACGATAGCCTATGATTCAATTAATCCAACAGGGGGATTCCCGATGCTTACTCGTATGATCTTGAAAACCACATCGGCTGCGGCTGCTTTAACATTTGGCGCTGGTATGGCCATGGCGGACTATTCGTTGACCATTTTGCACACCAATGATTTTCACGCGCGGTTCGAGCCGATCAGTAAATATGATTCGGGTTGTTCCGCCGAGGACAATACCGAAGGCAAATGTTTTGGCGGGTCGGCCCGTTTGGTGACTGCTATTGCAGAAGCCCGCGCACGCAGCAACAATTCGATCCTTGTTGACGGCGGCGATCAATTTCAGGGGTCGCTGTTTTACACTTATTACAAGGGTAAAGCGGCCGCCGAAATGATGAACAAGATGGAGTATGACGCGATGACCGTGGGCAACCACGAGTTTGACGATGGCCCCGAAGTGTTGCGCGGCTTTATGGATGCCGTGGGTTTTCCGGTGTTGATGTCGAACGCGGATTTCTCGGGCGAAGAAATGCTGGCGGGCAAGCTGGCGAAATCAACTGTGATCGAGCGGGGCGGCGAGAAGCTGGGCCTGATCGGTTTGACGCCACAAGACACGGATGAATTGGCCAGCCCCGGCCCGAACGTGATTTTCACCGATCCGGTGGAAGCGGTTCAGGCTGAAGTCGACAAACTGACTGCGGAAGGTGTGAACAAAATTATCGTACTGTCGCATTCGGGCTATGTGGTGGACCAACAGGTTGCTGCGGAAACCACTGGTATTGATGTGATCGTGGGTGGGCACTCCAACACCTATTTGTCGAACACATCTGACCGTGCCAAAGGGCCGTATCCGACGATGGTGGGCAGCACGGCGATTGTTCAGGCCTATGCTTATGGTAAATTTCTGGGCGAATTGAACGTCACCTTTGATGATGACGGCAATCTCACCGAAGCGGTAGGTGAGCCGATTGTGATGAGCGGAGAAGTGGCCGAGGATAGTGACACCAAAACGCGGATTGCAGAACTGGCGGTTCCGCTGGAAGAAATCCGGCAGCTGGTGGTTGCCAACGCGGCCGCACCAATTGATGGCAACCGCGACAATTGCCGCACCAAGGAATGCGAGATGGGCAATCTGGTGGCCGATGCGATGCTGGACCGGGTCAAAGACCAGGGTGTGAGCATTTCGATCGCCAATTCTGGTGGCCTTCGTGCGTCGATCGATGCGGGCGACGTGACGATGGGGGAAGTGATGACGGTGCTGCCGTTCCAAAACACCCTGTCGACGTTTGAAATCAGCGGCGCAGGGGTGATTGCCGCGCTTGAGAATGGCGTGAGCCAGGTTGAAGAGGTCAAAGGGCGCTTCCCACAGGTGGCGGGTTTGAAGTTCACTTGGGACCCAAGTGTTGCGCCGAATGAGGGCCGGATTGTTGAAGTGATGGTTGCTGATGGCGACGGCTGGGTGGCGATTGACCCTGCCAAAACTTATGGTGTTGTGACCAACAACTATGTGCGCGGCGGTGGCGACGGTTACAAAATGTTCGCAACCGACGGCATGAATGCCTATGATTTTGGCCCCGATCTGGCCGACGTGGTGGCGGAATATATGGCCGCAAAAGGTGGCTATACCGCTTATATGGATGGGCGCATAGCGCAAAAATAAGCGCGTATTGAAGATTGGAAGAGGCGCGCTGCACTACAGGCGCGCCTCTTTAATTTGGGCATAACAAAACGAAGTCACAGTGGCACAATCGGAAGCACAACCGGATTATTAATATAGGTGCATAAAATGCAGCTATATTGTCTGGCAGATGCTTGACCATCCTCGACCATTGAAATATGAATTCCAAACTTTCGGGCGGGTATGGTGAAATGGTATCATACGAGTTTTCCAAACTTAAGGTGCGGGTTCGATTCCCGCTACCCGCTCCAAAATCTTTCGATCCGATTTGTCCCCCGTGTGACCATCCACCGCTTGTTGAACGGCATTCAAAGCAGTATGACGCAAGCGACAAATGCGAATAGGGATGGGTTGATATGGCGCAAAATAATACGCCCGAGATGGAAGACCGCGAAAAAGCGAAAAAAGTGGGTGCGTTGTCTGGGCTTATTCCGTTTTTACGACCCTACAAGAAAATGGTTGTTCTTTCAGGGCTTGCGCTGATCCTAACCGCGACTATTTCATTGATTTTACCATTGGCAGTGCGCCGAGTCGTTGACGGATTTGGCGAGAATAATGCGCATCTTTTGGACCAGTATTTTGGTGCAGCACTTGGAATTGCGGCCGCTTTGGCCTTGGGAACAGGGCTGCGATATTATCTGGTGACGCGGCTTGGGGAGCGTGTGGTTGCAGATATTCGCAAAGCTGTGTTTGACCGGGTAATCGGGTTGAGCCCTGCTTTTTACGAGCGGATCATGACCGGGGAAATCCTGTCGAGGATAACGACAGATACCACGGTGATCCAGTCTGTGATCGGCTCATCTGTTTCGGTCGCATTGAGGAATGTGTTGCTGTTTTTCGGCGGCATGGTGTTGATGCTTTATACAAGCGCCAAGCTGACCGGGCTTGTATTGTTAATTGTACCTGCAATTATCGTGCCAATCATTGTTTTGGGGCGGCGGCTGCGCAAGTTGAGCCGGGAAAACCAGGACTGGATTGCCGCAAGCTCGGGATCGGCATCGGAAGCGCTGAACTCGGTCCAGACCGTACAAGCATTCACGCAGGAACCAGCAACGACTGCGGCATTTGATGAAGTGACAGAAAATGCCTTTACCGCAGCGCGCAAACGTATCGGCACCCGTGCGGTAATGACCGTGATCGTGATTTTCCTTATTTTTTCAGGGGTTGTTGGCGTTCTGTGGGTTGGTGCACGTGATGTTCAATCTGAGATTATGAGCGCAGGCCAACTGGTGCAGTTCCTGATTTATGCGATTTTGGTTGCGGGCGCTGTTGGTGCCCTGTCAGAAATCTGGGGCGAATTACAACGGGCGGCAGGCGCTACAGAACGGTTGGTGGAGCTGTTGCAGACCGACGACAGCGTGAACGACCCAGTGCAGCCGGTGGCACCATCTACACCTGCGAAAGGCGCGATTGATTTTGAAGAAGTGAGCTTTACCTACCCCGCGCGACCTGAACACATGGCGTTAAAAGCAGCGAATTTTTCCATTAATCCAGGAGAAACGGTAGCGCTGGTGGGGCCATCAGGAGCAGGTAAATCAACGATTATCCAATTGCTGTTGCGGTTCTACGATCCAAAGAGTGGAAGCATCAAAATTGATGGGATCGACCTGCGCAAGATGGAACGAACCGCGTTTCGAAACATCATATCATTGGTGCCGCAAGACCCGGTTATATTTGCAACAACAGCGCGCGAGAATATCCGGTTTGGCCGTCCCGATGCAACGAACGCCGAGGTGGAAGAGGCCGCGCAGGCAGCGGCGGCACATGGTTTCCTGTCCGACTTGCCGGACGGATATGATACCTACGTTGGCGAACGCGGGGTAATGCTTTCGGGTGGGCAAAAGCAACGCATTGCGATTGCGCGCGCAATTTTGCGGGACGCGCCGATCCTTTTGTTGGACGAAGCGACATCTGCACTTGACGCTGAAAGTGAACGCGCTGTGCAACAGGCTGTCGAGGTGATGGCGGCGGATCGCACAACGCTAATCGTGGCACATCGACTGGCAACGGTGAAGAAGGCCGACCGTATTCTGGTATTTGATGAAGGACAGATTGTTGCCGAAGGCAGCCATGATAAACTGGTAGCTGATGGCGGGCTTTACGCACGCCTTGCCAAGTTGCAATTCACCGATGGAATCGCTGCGGAATAATCTTTTCGCTGCATAGCCCTTGCGTGTTGATGCAATTGCGCGCATTTTTCCCTTAGTGAAAGTTCCGTGACAAAGCGGACAGGGAGGAATAATATGACACGTTTCGCTACATTGGCCGATTGTCAGTCCATCGAGAACGAGATGCCTTGGGGAGATCGCGATTTATCCAAGACTATGTACCAGTTCTTGAGCCATGCGGCTAAGAAACATGGCAACCGCCATGCGCTGAGCTACCAGATTACATCGGGGCCACAAGACAAAGCCGAGACGCTAAGCTGGCGGGCGTTACATACAAAAGCTGTTCAAACCGCGAATATGTTCCGCAGCTTGGGCATCGGTGAAGATGATGTCGTTGCCTATCTGTTACCCAATGCGAACGAAACGGTTTTTACTTTGTTGGGCGGGACAATTGCAGGGATTGTGAATCCCATCAATCCGCTTCTGGACGCTGAACAAATTGCCTCTATTTTAAAAGAAACAGGCGCCAAAGTATTGGTAACACTGAAAAGTTTCCCCAAAACGGATGTTGCCCAGAAGGCGGCCGAGGCTGTTTCAATGGCCCCCAATGTGAAGACTGTAATCGAAGTGGATTTGTTGCGATATCTATCGCCGCCCAAAAGCTGGATTGCTGGATTGATCCGACCGAAAAACCCTGTGACGCATAGCGCTCGGGTGGTGAATTTCACCAAGGAAATAAACCGCCAGAACACTACGTTGGATTTTGCTGATTCCAAGGGTGATCGTGTGGCGGCCTATTTTCATACCGGCGGCACCACGGGCATGCCAAAGGTAGCGCAACACAAATATTCCGGCATGGTTTATAACGGGTGGCTAGGCAACACTCTGTTGTTCACGGAACAAGACACGCTGATTTGCCCATTGCCGTTGTTCCATGTGTTCGCGGTGCATGTTGTGTTGATGGCGGTTGTTGCATCGGGCGCGCATCTGGTGTTTCCAACCCCGCAGGGCTATCGCGGCGAAGGAGTGTTTGATAATTTCTGGAAGTTGATCGAGCGTTACAAAGTGACATTTGTGATCACCGTACCCACCGCAATCTCTGCATTGATGCAACGGCCGGTAGATGCTGATGTGTCCAGCCTTAAAATTGCGTTTTCGGGCTCGGCCCCGTTACCGGTCGAACTTTACAATCGGTTTGAGAAAGCAACAGGCGTAAACTTGGTCGAAGGATACGGGTTGACCGAAGCAACATGCCTTGTTTCTATCAACCCGATTGATGGAGAAAAGAAGGTAGGCTCTGTTGGCTTACCGTTTCCTCATACAGAAGTGCGTATTTTGAATTGCGCGGAGGATGGCACCATCCTGAATGAATGTGCCGTTGATGAAGTCGGCGAGATTTGCGTTTTCAATCCAGGTGTTATTCCCGGAAACACCTACACCGAGGCGCCAAAAAATGTGGGGCTGTTTGCAGATGAAAAGTATTTGCGAACAGGCGATCTGGGTCGGATTGATCCAGATGGCTATCTGTGGATCACTGGGCGGGCCAAAGACCTGATTATTCGGGGGGGGCACAATATTGATCCCGCTGAGATCGAAGAAGCCTTGGCCGGGCATGAAGCTGTTGCTTTTGCAGGTGCGATTGGCCAACCGGACAGCTTTGCCGGTGAATTGCCGTGCGTTTATGTAGAGCTCGTTGATGGGGCGGAAGTCACGGTGGAAGAACTGATGGCTTACGCCAAGAAACATGTACATGAGCGAGCAGCCAACCCAAAATATCTGGAAATAATGGATGAGCTGCCGAAGACTGCGGTTGGAAAAGTGTTTAAACCCGAATTGCGCAAAATGGCGATTACACGTGTTTACAATGCTGCGTTAAGCAAAGCCGACCATGCTGCAGTTGTAACAAGAGTTGTCGAGAGCAAAAAACGCGGACTGGTGGCACAGATTACCAAAACTGGCAAAGTGGACGCGGAAGCCGTCAAGCATCTGCTGGGTGAATTTACGCGACCTTGGGAGTGGGTGGAATAGTATATTCTATGCCATTTCGCTCTAGTATTAGCGCGATGAGATAGATGCGTTCCACGTGACGCCATGCGGTAGGAGCCGACATTCACCAAATACAACGGTGTTGGTGAAAACAGTAATTGAGGGATTAAATTGAATTCGGGCGGCCTCGTTGAAAGACCGCCCGCTTCATTGCCCGATTGTACTGTTTGTTCGTTGACCTAGTCGCCGCAGGGAATCTCCGTGATAATCAGTTCTGCACCGCGCCGCTCTCTTTGGGTACATATGCGCTTCTCTTCTTCTGCGATAACTTCTCTGACCGAGATGCCAAGTAGATCGTTTTGATTTACCTCGATAGAGCTTGCGGTTGAGACTTCGCCAGATCCAACAAGAGAAAGAGTTAAACGTCCAGATCCCTGTGCCTGTGCCAAATTGGCGACTTGGGTGGGTGTTACTTCGACTGTAACTGTACGGGCAATATTTGCGTTGCCGATGTCATCATCCGCAGATTGGTCAATTGCAATCAGGCGAACACCAACTTGAATCAATTTGGTGATGTTTGAATTTGACCGCGCATTTGGCGGGCGACCTGTCCAATACACATCTACTTGGTCACCTGGGCGGAGAAAGCCAGAAACACCACTGCTTACGTCAACATTAATAGCAAAGGCCCGCATTCCCGCACTCAGGCGTGAAGTTATGCCTGCGTCCCGGCCAGGGGCAGTGACCTTGAGTGCCAAAACAGGTTCGTTCAACTCCATCGTCCGCAGTACGGAGCGCAGTTTATCAGAATCTTTGGGAAAAAGATCCTCGCCCGGAGTACCTTCGGCAGTCTCGGTCGCCGGAAAGGTATATATCCCTTCGGGAAGCGAATTAACGGGCCACTGGATCAATTGAACGTCTTCTTTAGTCAGACGCTCGCCATATTTAACCTGACGCTTCACAACGAAAACACTGACGGTTTCCACCATGCTGTCTGCAATATCCTGAAGCCTTTGTGCCTCAGCTTGATATGAGCTCAGGTAGCCCTTAGCCATATATACAGCGAACCCAGCCAAACCAAGACCAAGGATCAGGACTAAACCAAAAACCATCCGCATGATGTATCCTTTCCTCTATTCCGCCCTAAACGCTTAAATGCCACCGGGCTATAAATAATTTCTTTTGTCTATATGCAAGGAAATTACGGCAAAAGCGTGGACAAAAGACGAGTTTTCCAAGAAATGGTGCAATTTTGGATACAACACCATTCGCAAATTCGCTTTTTCTAGAACGTGTCTTCGATTGGTTGCGATTCTAGGTAGGTGCTCACCGACTCGGATTGATCGCTCATAGGCGATATAATTACCGCTACGACAGCTAAGCCAAGTCCAGCTACGGCGGCAGTCAGAACCACCCAGTCAACTGTAACTGCGCCATCTTCACACTCTAGGAATTTTTTTACGCTCTGTATCATGTGTATTCTCTTTCTTACGTTTTTGTTAGCTCGTTGTGGTCTGCATAATTGTTAATTGGCCATCATGGCGAGAATATGGTTTGAAAGGGGTAATACCGCGCAGACCGCTGAGAGTTCCAAATTTTTTCTTTTTCAACTATTCTCAATCGGCATGTATACTTATCGCGAAATAGGGTGCCACCGTAGTATCCGATTTGATCACTCTGTTGGCCGTAAGTGTGGCCTTAAATCTCGGATGTCTTCTGGGCTACTGATATATCGATAATTTCAGTTTTACGATATCAATCTATCTGACTTTAATCGAG
>DEIK01000093.1:7884-33452 GCA_002352425.1 Rhodobacteraceae bacterium UBA2776 | reverse complement strand
GAGCTATCGCGCACCATAAAAATAAAGTCCGTGATGGCAGGGGAGTAAACCGCCCCGCCCGCGCATGGCCCCATGATCACGCTGATCTGCGGCACAACGCCCGAGGCCATGATGTTGCGCTGGAACACTTCGGCATAACCGGCCAAGGAAGCAACGCCCTCTTGGATTCGCGCGCCGCCGCTGTCGTTCAGGCCAATAACCGGCGCGCCATTTTGCATCGCCATGTCCATGATCTTGCAGATTTTCTGTGCGTGTGTTTCCGACAATGACCCGCCAAAGACAGTAAAGTCCTGACTATAGACATAGACCATGCGCCCGTTGACAGTGCCCCAACCGGTGATTACGCCATCGCCAGCATGTTTTTGTTTTTCCATACCAAAATCGGTGCAGCGATGAGTAACGAACATGTCGAACTCCTCAAAGGAATCCTCATCCAGCAGCAGATCAATGCGCTCACGCGCGGTCAACTTGCCCTTGGAATGCTGCGCCTGAATGCGGCGCTCGCCCCCGCCCAGATGGGCTTCGGCACGACGGTCTATTAGTTCTTGCTGGATATCTTTCACAGGCACACCTCCGATTTTCGTTTGCAACAGCCTATACCTGCCAAGCCCTAGAACAAAGCGGATTCCAGTAAATTTGCAAATCATGCACGGCCATCAGATTGCTAACTGCAAATCTGCAAATACGCCCTGTGCATTTACGCAGCCCCACTTGTGCTGAAATATAATGGACAATGTCAATCGAACCCGATAGTTCAGATTAATGACGCAGAAACCTCATGTGCGGTATATGGACCGCGCGACGCCCCCACATATCTCAACCCTGATACTGCTCGCAGCCCTGCCCGCATTGTCTTTGAACATGTTTTTGCCCTCGATTCCGGCGATGGCAGACCACTTTAGCGTGGATTATAAGACGATGCAGCTATCAGTGTCGCTGTATTTGGCGGTGACCGCGATATTACAGTTGCTGATCGGCCCGCTGTCTGACCGATACGGACGCCGTCCAATCATTTTGTCGGGTGGCGCGATCTTCATTGTCGCCACCTTGGGCTGTATTTTGGCTCCGAACGCCCAAATCTTCCTTGGATTTCGCATATTGCAGGCGGTGATTACCACGGGCATGGCCTTGTCGCGCGCCGTTGTACGCGATATGGTGCCCGGCGCCGAAGCCGCCTCGATGATCGGTTATGTCACCATGGGCATGTCGATCTCACCCATGATCGGCCCGTTTTTTGGCGGCATCCTCGACACCTATTTCGGCTGGCAGGCCACGTTTTGGACCTTGATGATCCTTGGGATATTGCTGCTGGCCATTTCCTGGGCCGACCTTGGCGAGACCTCGACCACACAAAACACCAGTTTTAGCGCACAATTTAAACAATACCCCGAGCTGCTACTCAGTCGGCGGTTTTGGGGGTATGCGATGTCCGCCACCTTTGGCTCGGGCACCTTTTTCGCCTATCTGGGCGGCGCGGCCTTTGTCGGGGAAAAGCTGTTCCAGATGAGCCCGATCTGGATGGGCTTGTCTTTTGGCGCGGTTTCTGTCGGCTATATGGTTGGGAATTTCATCTCGGGACGGTTTTCAACGCGGGTCGGCATCAACCCGATGATCCTGCTTGGCAGCATAATCATGACCTGCGGCATAGCCTGCTCGCTGGTTTTGTTTTATCTGGGGTTCGGGTCGCCTTTTGTGTTCTTTGCCTTCATGCCAACCGTGGGTATCGGCAATGGTATGATTTTGCCAAATGCAAATGCTGGCATGTTGTCCGTGCGCCCCAGCTTAGCCGGTTCAGCTGCCGGATTGGGGGGCGCACTGCAGGTTGGTGGTGGGGCCGCCATCGCGGCGTTTTCCGGCTTTTTGCTGTCCGTTGAAGCAGGGGCCTTCCCATTGTTGTGGCTGATGCTGGTTAGCGGAACCCTTGCGTTTGTTGCAATCCACTATGTGATCCGCCGCGAACGCGCCTTACCTTAACGCTTGCGTCAATTGGTTTGCAAAGCCTAGTGTGGGTTATCGCAAATCTGCAAAGGCATCCCAATGGCCATTCAAAAATTATACGCTGGCGTTAAGCTGCGCGAGGTGCGCACCGGACTTGGCCTGACGCAAAAGGCCTTCGCCGAAAAACTGGGCGTGTCCCTGCCCTATTTGAACCAGATGGAGAATAACAACCGCCCCGTCAGCACGGGTGTTGTTTTGGCTCTGGCGCAGGAATTTGGCTTTGACGTGACCGAATTGTCGATCGGCGACAGCGAGCGCATGGTCACCGACATGCGCGAGGCTTTGGCTGATCCAGTATTCGCCGAGGCCTCCTTGCCGCTGGCTGATTTGCGTCTAACGGCCTCGAATGCACCGGCCTTGGCGCGGGCGTTTTTGGAATTGCACCGTGCCTACCGACAAACTCACGAGCGGTTGGCGTCCTTGGACGAGGCTTTGGGGCGCGCCGATGCAAGTGTTCAACCCAGCCCATGGGAAGAGGTGCGTGATTTCTTTCACTATTGCGACAATTACATTGATGCTGTTGACCATGCAGCCGAAAATTTTGCAGATATCGCACAAACTGCGGGTCACAGCTTGCACCAGCATACCGAACAGGTTCTGCGGGAAAACGGCATCACCCTTCGCCATACTGACAGCGAGGTTTTGCGCGAATTCAACGAGGTTGAGCGTGAATTAACCCTCTCAACCCGCCCGCCCGGTGCCACGCAGACCTTTCAGTTGTTGATGCAGCTCGCCCTGACCACGCAGAACCAACTGATCGAGGCCACCCTGGATTTGGCCCGTTTTCAAACCGATGCCGCGCGGGCCATCGCCAAGGTTGGATTGGCCAATTACTTTGCCGGGGCCGCGATGATGCCTTACCGCGCGTTTTTGGCCGCCGCCAGCGAAGTACGCCATGATCTGGAAATCCTTGCGGATCGTTTCGGCGCGTCGGTTGAACAGGTTGCGCATCGGCTATCGACGCTACAACGGCCCACCGCCAAGGGTATTCCGTTCTTTTTCGTCCGTGTAGATCAGGCTGGTACCATCACCAAACGCCATTCGGCCACGCGGCTACAATTTGCACGTTTTGGCGGGGCTTGTCCGCTTTGGAATGTGCATGCAGCTTTTGAAACACCGGGGCGTTTTCTGCGTCAACTGGCCGAAACGCCAGACGGGGCACAGTATTTCTGTCTGGCCCGTGATGTGTCCAAGTCCGGCGGTTCCTATAATTCGCCTGTGCGGCGCTACGCGATTGGTCTGGGCTGCGAGGTCAAGCACGCCGCCCAACTGGTTTATGCGGATGATTTGGTGGGCAACTCCAAACAGCGGTTCGAGCCGATCGGTATTTCCTGCCGGATTTGCGAACGCCATGACTGCCATCAACGTTCGGTACCGCCACTGGAACATGACTTAAAAGTCGATCCAAATATGCGCGGTGTTTTGCCCTATGCGGTAGAGCCGTAACTGAGGTCCGGCCCTCGCCGCATAAGGTAGGTTCTTGTCCTAAGTGTTTTCAGCCAATAGCATTGACCAAATCTCGTCCTTAATCGCCAGACGTTGCTTGCGCATTTCAGCCATGTGCAAATCATCTGTTGGCTCTACATCAACTTCAGCGCGGTGCACGGCGCGGTTGATTTCATGATAGTCATCGAACAGCTTTGAGAAATGGGCGTCAGATTGCTTTAGCGCGCTCATTTGTTCAACGCGGTCTGGAAATTCTTCGGCCAATTCATGTGGAGTATGTGACATAATGGTCCTTTCTGGGTCCTGTTTCTTGCTTAATCCTAGACTCTCATCAACTGCCGCACCTTGATCCTAATCAGTTTTCACGTTTTTGCCGCCGAAATTCAGCCGGTGAAATCGTTTGGGCCTGCCACAGCCCGCGCCCGGCCACGGCGGCGGCTTTCTCATCAACAATATAGTCGCGTGAATAGTTGGCGTAGGCAAAGACGATGCCGTCTTGGGCCAGTACCCGCGCCAAATCTTGATCGCCCAGATAACAACGCGCCACCATGCGCCCGTATTTGTCCCAGTCCTGTTTGACACAGCGCAAATCACGCTCGTCGATCACCGCGCGGACCTGATCGCGCGACCAGACCCCACAGGCCCAATCGCTGCCATCGGGCATTTCACATATCTGATCCATTTCAGGGGCATCAATGCCAAACAGGCGGATCCTGACGCCCATGACAGTGACAGTATCGCCGTCGTGCACTTGGGCGAGACCTTGGACCTCGGACTGTCTGGGCGCACGCGTTGGTGTATCAACGCTGCGCATAGCGGTATAAATACCGCCCATCAGCAATAGGGTTAGAATAATCCGGTTCATGCCTTAGCGTTGTGCCGTTTTCCAATCGGGATGCAACCACACATCGTCATTCATCGCCGGCAACATGCCACGCCC
Source organism: Rhodobacteraceae bacterium UBA2776 (assembly GCA_002352425.1). GTDB lineage: Bacteria > Pseudomonadota > Alphaproteobacteria > Rhodobacterales > Rhodobacteraceae > Profundibacter. The sequence continues at coordinate 29,068 of DEIK01000093.1, read as the reverse complement.
CAAGATGTGATCGGCGGCCTTTTCGCCCGTCATAATGCTGGGGCCGTTCAGGTTGCCGTTTGTGATGCGGGGGAAAATGCTGCTGTCAGCCAGCCGCAATCCATCGACACCAATCACACGGCATTCCGGATCGACAACCGCCATCGGATCATCCGCCGCGCCCATGCGGGCCGTGCCACAGGGATGAAAGGCACTTTCGGCGTGTTCACGAATGAAGTCATCCAGTTCATCGTCGGTTTGATAGGCGGCACCGGGTTGGATTTCGTGTTTTACAAAAGGCGCGAAGGCCTCCTGTGCGAACACCTCACGGGTCAGGCGAATGCAGGTTCGAAAATCCTCCCAATCCTCGGGCTGGGACATATAGTTGAACAGGATTTTTGGCGCATCATTTGGATCACCACTGGCCAGTGTCACCGCCCCGCGGCTGGTTGATCGCATCGGGCCAACATGGGCTTGGAACCCGTGCCCCTCGGCAGCCGCCTTGCCATCATAACGCACCGCTATGGGCAGGAAATGATACTGGATGTCGGGATAATTGACGCCTTTTTTACTGCGGATAAAGGCGGCTGATTCAAATTGGTTGCTGGCCCCCATACCGGCCTTGGTGAACAACCATTGCGCGCCAATGCGGGCCTTACTGAACAGGTTCCAGTAGCGATACAACGTCACCGGTTTACTGGCGGCCATCTGGATATACAGCTCCAAATGGTCCTGCAGATTTTGGCCAACACCCGCCCGATCCGCAACCACCTCAATGCCGTGTTCCGCCAGATGCGCGGCGCGGCCAATGCCTGACAGCATCAGCAATTTGGGCGAGTTGATGGAAGAGGCCGCGATGATCACCTCGCGGCCCGCTTTGATAATCTCGATCTTGCCGTTGCGCTCAACCTCAACCCCCACTGCGCGGCCATTCTCGATCACCACGCGACGCGCCAAGGCCCGCGTCAGATTGCAATTGGCGCGTTTTAGGGCGGGCCGAAGGTAAGCGTTGGCCGCCGACCAACGCCGACCACGCCAAACGGTTTGCTCCATCGGGCCAAAGCCCTCTTGCTTTTCGCCATTATAATCATCGGTGGTTTGATAGCCTGCCTGCCGCCCGGCATCGACAAAGGCCTTGAACAACGGGTTGCGGCGTGGACCACGGGTGACATGCAGTGGGCCGTCTTTGCCGCGCCAAGCCTTGTCACCACCGTGGCCGCCGGAATGCCAATGTTCTATGCGTTTGAAATATGGTAAAACGTCGGCGTAACCCCAGCCCTGCGCGCCACTTTCGGCCCAGTGATCATAGTCCTGTGCATGGCCGCGCACATAGACCATGCCGTTGATACTGGAGGAACCACCGATCACTTTGCCGCGCGGGCAGACCAGTTTTCGGTTGCCCAAATGTGGCTCGGGCTCGCTTTGGAATCCCCAGTCATAAAGACCCATATTCATTGGATAGGACAGGGCCGCAGGCATCTGGATGAAGGGGCCCGCGTCGGAGCCGCCATGCTCAATCACCAGCACCGATTTTCCGGCCTCGGACAGTCGATGCGCCATTGCGCAGCCTGCAGAGCCTGCTCCTATTATCACATAATCCGCGTCCATCGTCATTTCCTGTTCTCATCCAGATCTCTGTGGCTCATCGGTCCTTTCGGCCCTCCTCGCCACGGCAGCGAAGAATGCCCGTCAGGGCTTGATGAGCGTTTCGTTAAAACGGCGCATCGACTGGTCCCATCGCAACGTAAACCGATTTCATTTGGCTATAATGTTCAACCGCTTGCTTAGAGTTTTCGCGCCCGACTCCGGACATTTTCACACCGCCAAACGGTGCCTCGACGGGGGCTAGGTTATAGGTGTTGATATAACAAGACCCCGCCTCAAGCGCCGCGATCACCCGATGTCCGCGGGTCAGATCGCTGGTAAAAACCCCGCCCGCCAAGCCGTATTCGGTGGCATTGGCACGGCGGATCACCTCAGCCTCGTCCTCAAATTCCAGCACCGACATCACGGGGCCGAAAATTTCTTCAATCGCAATGGACATGTCGTCTGAAACATCTGCAAAAACAGTGGGCTGGATATAAAACCCGTCTCGGTCCAACTGTGCGCCGCCGGTTACCAAAGTTGCGCCTTCTTCAACGCCCTTGTTGATATACCCCAGCGTGATCGCCAATTGGGCCGCCGACACCATCGGCCCAAAATTCACGGCCTTGTCCATCGGGTCACCAATGATCGCCGCCTCAACCCGCTCTTTCAAACGCTTCAAAAACGCAGTTTTTATGCCTTTTTGCACAAACACCCGTGTGCCATTGGAACAGACTTGACCGGTGGAATAAAAATTCCCCAGGATTGCCCCGCCAACCGCGTCTTCCAAATCTGCGTCATCAAATATGATCAGCGGAGATTTCCCGCCCAGTTCCATTGTGACATGCTTCATTTGGGCTGCAGCCGCCGCATAGACTTTCTTGCCTGTGAGCACCGATCCGGTCAGCGATACCTTGGCGACCCGTGGGTCCGTCACTAAGGATGCCCCCACTTCGCCCATGCCCTGCACCACGTTGTAAACACCTGCTGGCAGCCCTGCCTCATGCAGAATTTCAGCAACTTTCAACGTGCATAGCGGCGTTGTTTCGGATGGCTTGAACACCATCGTATTGCCACAAGCCAGCGCAGGCGCGCCCTTCCAGCAGGCGATCTGGGTTGGGTAATTCCAAGCCCCGATGCCGACGCAAACGCCCAAAGGTTCGCGGATTGTATAGACAAAATCACCGCCCCCCAATTGGATATGTTCGCCCGTCAGACTGCCTGCCAAACCGCCGAAATACTCCAACGCATCGGCGCCTGATGTCGCGTCAGCCACCAGTGTTTCCTGCAGCGGTTTGCCTGTGTCTAATGTCTCAAGCACGCTTAAATCATAATTGCGTTCCCGCAACAGGTCGGCGGCGCGACGCAAAATGCGCCCCCGTTCGGTACCCGACATCTTGGCCCATTCCACTTGGGCCGTGCGGGCCGCATCCAACGCTTGATCAACCACGGCGGGCGTGGCGGCATAGATGCGTGCGATCACTTCACCCGTAGCCGGATAAATCACGTCAATTGGCGTGCCTGAAGTGTCTTCGACATAAGCGCCATTGATGAAGTGGCTGGCTTTGGGTTGGGTATTATGGTTCATTTACTGCCTCCGCGGCGGATTTCAAAAGAAAAAACGGATCAGTTCCCGCGTGGGAACCTCTTGCTATCTTCCAGGTTGTCCAGGTTCGTGTGGTTGCGCATATAGGCCTCACTGGCCTTTTTCAGCGGTTGATAGTCCCACGGGTAATACTGCCCGTTGCGTAAAGCCTCATAAACCACCCAGCGCCGCGCCTGGCTTTCGCGCACATCGGCGTCATAGGCGGCCAAATCCCAACGCGCCTCGGATTTGGCGCGCAAGGTTTGCAAGGTGCCAGCGTGAGCAGGGTTATCAGCCAGATTTTCCAATTCATGCGGGTCGGTTTCCAGATCAAACAACTGATCAGGGTCCAACATACAGCGGTTATACTTCCATTTGCCGTAACGCAGGCTCACAAGCGGTGAATACGAGGCCTCGGCTGCATATTCCATCGCCACAGGCGTGGTCCGCTCGCCACCCTGTGCCAAACCCAGCAAGCTCTCGCCATCGGTCCATGGCGCGACCTCTTCCATCGACACCCCCGCCAAATCACACAGGGTTGGGGTGACGTCGATGTTGGACACCGGTGCCTCGATCAACCCAGCAGACACATCAGGGGCCGCGATCATCAATGGCACCCGTGAGGAGCCCTCGAAAAAGCTCATCTTGAACCAAAGCCCGCGCGCGCCCAGCATGTCGCCGTGGTCCGACACAAAAACGATGCTGGCCTCTTGGCCCGTGTCCTTTAGCACCGTCAACATCTCGCCGATTTTGTCGTCCAAATAGCTGATATTGGCGAAATAGGCGCGGCGCGAGCGGCGGATATTTTCCTCGGTTATGTCGAAACTGCGCCAGTCATTGGCGTCAAAAATCCGCTTGGAGTGGGGATCATGATCCTCATAGGGCATGGCGCTAACTTCGGGCAACAAATGCGCACAATCCTCATACAGATCCCAGTATTTTTTGCGGGCGACATAGGGGTCGTGGGGATGGGTAAAGCTGGCCGTCAAACACCACGGGCGCGCATCATTGCCACGGGCCAAATCGTATAATTTAGCGCAGGCGTTATAGGCGACCTCGTCGTCATATTCCATCTGGTTGGAGATTTCGGCGCCCCCTGCCCCCGTCACCGACCCCATGTTGTGATACCACCAGTCAATCCGCTCGCCGGGTTTACGATAATCCGGTGTCCAGCCAAAATCGGCGGGGTAGATATCGGTGGTCAGGCGTTCCTCAAACCCGTGCATCTGGTCAGGTCCGACAAAATGCATTTTGCCCGAAAGGCAGGTCTGATAGCCCGCGCGCCGCAAGTGATGCGCGTAGGTCGGGATTGAGGAGGCAAACTCGGCCGCGTTGTCATAAACCCCCGTGCGGGATGGCAATTGGCCAGACATAAAACTGGCCCGACCCGGTGCGCACAAAGGCGAGGCCGTGTAGCTGTTGGAAAAGCGGGCGGAGCGCGCCGCCAGCGCCTTGAGGTTGGGGGCATGCAGCCAATCAACCGGCCCGTCGGGAAACAGGGTGCCGTTCAGCTGATCCACCATGATGATCAGAATGTTGGGCGCTTTGGCTCCCTCAGATTTAGTCAATGCAGATATCCTCGCGGGTACCGTTGTCATTCAGGTAGGATATGCAGCCAAAGCGAAAGGTTTTCGCGCAGGTCCGCGTCTCAGCCAGACACATGCCCTGACAGTCACTTTCTCGGTTGCAGGACTTGCCGCCGTCGCTGTAGTTGGGAAAGCATTGTTGCAGCCCCAGAATGCCACCACGCGCCCATCTGCCGCCCGCTTCAAGACAGGCCGTTTCTTGTTTCACCAGTTCATCGGCCCCTTCTTTTTCTTCTTTGGTCATGCAGGACGCCAACAGCCCCGTTAGCAACAAACCCGCCCCCAGCATCAAGAATTTGCTTTGCAATTTCATGCTGATTGCTCCTTTGACCCATCCAGCATCATGTCCAAACAGCCCAGCACGCGTTCCGAGGCCAGACGCCCATCAGGCATTGAATTGCGCAAGGCATGGCGGATGTAATGCCCGTCAATCAGGGCGGCAATGTTGGCCGCCACATCCGGGGCGCGTTCACCGATCAACGGACGCAATTCATGCATAAGGTTGGAGCGTAGCCGCGTCTGATAGATATTCAGCAGCCGTTTGGCCCCGTCAGATGTCTGGGCCTGAACATAGAAATTCATCCATGCGCTGATCACTTCATTTCGGAAATTTCCTGCCTCGAAACTGGCGCGGATGATGGCTTCGAGCCGGGCGCGTGGCGTGTCCGAAACCACCAAGGCCGCTCGCACCTGCGCGCCGTAAACGCTCAGGATATGGCGCATTGCGGCCAGAAATATCTGGTCTTTGCCGCCGAAATAGTGATGCGCCAATGCCGAAGACATCCCTGCCCGCTTGGCAATCTGGCTGACGGTCACATCCAGTGACCCCGCGCGCCCGATTTCAACAATTGTCGCGTCCACCAGCGCCTTACGCCGGATCGGCTCCATTCCCAGTTTTGGCATAAGGCCCCCAAACGACTCCCAATTCATTGCTTGGTTCACGTCTGATTTATTTTAATTGACTCGTCAATCAATAAAAATCAACAGGCCTCGTCAAACCTTGGTTGCATTCACCAAGGGGGTCATCTCGCGCCGCTTCAAAACCGCCTCGCGCCAAGTGATAAAACTGACCGAAGTCAGGACCACCAAACCACCCAAAACCACCCAGCCATCCACCGGTTCGCCGAACACCACAGCCCCCAAGGTCGCGGCCCAAACCAGTTGCAAAAACGTCACCGGTTGCGTCGCCGTAATCGGGGCAGCACGAAAGGCCAGAGTCATTGTCAAGTGGCCAATGGTGGCAAACACCGCCACCAAAAATAGCCAACCAACCTGTGCAAGGGTTGGCGTGACCCATTGCGCATAAGCAAAGGGGGCCAATCCGATGGTCACCGTGAGCGACAACATCGCGACCACCACCACGGGGCTGACCTCGTCCGCCATGCGTTTGGCAATCAGGTAGGACGCGGCAAACAGCACGGCCGTGAACAGCATTGCGATATGGCCGATTGAGACTTCTCGAAAACCAGGGCGCAGGATAATCAATGCTCCGATCAGCGCCGCTACAATCGCCAGAATACGCCTAAACGCCAGTTTTTCACCGTAAAACAGGGCTGCCCCGATCGTCACATAGACAGGTGAAAGGTAATTCATCGCGGTGACATCTGCGATCGGAATTTTGGTCATAGCAAAAAACCACAAAATCACGCCGATTGAATGCACCGCCCCACGCCAACCAAACAGAATAACCTGGCGGGGCTGCAGGTTCGCCTTGAACAAGGGACGCAGCATCGGGATCAAAAACACCAGCCCCAAAGCATAGCGCAAAAAGGCGGCTTCGGCGGGGGGCACGCCGCCGCCAATGTGTTTAACAATTGCTGTCACCGCCACAAAGGACAAGCCCGTGGCCAGCATCCAGATCGCCCCCCACATCGGGCGGTGTTCTTGAACATATGTGATTTCTGCGTTCATATCGGCAATGGATAGCAGCGCCGCCCGATTGGCAAGCTCAATTCAGCAGCAAGCTCGCCGCGATTGCCCACATGGTCAGGGCCACGATCATGTCCAGCACCCGCCATGCGCTGGGTTTGACGAACAGCGGCGCAAGCAATCGCGCCCCATAACCAAGCATAAAGAAAAAGACAAATGACGACGTGACAGCCCCTGCCGCAAAGGCGATCGAATTGTCATACTTGGTTGAAATCGAACCGATCAGCACGACTGTGTCCAGATATACATGCGGGTTCAACCAAGACAGCGCCAAGCAGGTCAGCACTGTTTTTTTCAGGCTTTTGGCTTTGATATCAGAGGCCTGCATCCCTGCGCCGCCTTTTAGGGCCGCGCGAAAATTCAGCCATCCGTACCACAGCAAAAATGCAGCCCCCGCATATAAAAACACGGGTGTGACCCAAGGCAACCAGCGGGACACAGCCTCAAAACTGCTGACCCCGACAAGGATCAAAATGGCGTCGGACAATGATGCAGTCAGGCAAATTGCAAACACATGTTCGCGCCGCAACCCTTGGCGCAACACAAAGGCATTTTGCGCCCCGATCGCCAAGATCAGGCTAAACCCAAGAATAAATCCACTGAAGGCTGTTTGCATACGACCCGTCCTTTTCTTGACAGGGGATAATCCGAGGCACATCATTAGACCAGATAATGTTTCTTAATATGGATTAGAATTTCTAATGATGGATTACACCCAACTGACCGCCCTGCGCGCCATCTTGCAAACTGGCAGTTTTGAGGCCGCCGCCAGCCAACTGGGCGTCACCCCCTCGGCCATATCGCAGCGCCTAAAAACGCTAGAAGATCTGCTGGGCACTGTTTTGATCATCCGTGGCAGCCCCGCCACGGCCACCCCTGCGGGACGCCGCCTTTTTCGCCACGCAGAAGAGGTTACCTTGCTGGAAACCACGCTTGGGACCGATCTGAACGGGCTTTTGCCAAACGAATCCGCCGCCCCGATCCGGGTGGTTGTGAATGCTGACAGTTTGGACACATGGTTCATCCATGCGATGGCGCAAACGGATGGGTTTTTGTTTGATATCAGCACGGATGATGAAGATGTCAGCACCGATTGGTTGCGCCGCGGCGAAGTGATGGCTGCCGTCACCGCCCACGCCAAACCGGTTCAGGGCTGCGACAGTATCGCGCTTGGGGCGCAGCGCTATCTGGCCACCGCCAGTCCCGGTTTTGTTACGGAATACTTCGCCCAAGGTGTCACGCCAGCCACAGCCAAACACGCCCCGATGCTGCAGTTCAATCTCAAAGACCATTTGCAACAAACCTGGCTGGCCAAAGAAATCGGCAAACGGATCACGCCGCCCGCCCAATTTCTGCCCAGCACCCATGGCTTTGTCAGCGCATCAATCGCCGGGCTTGGTTGGGGATTAAACCCGGAAATATTGGTCGGTGAGCATGTTCAGGCTGGTCGTTTGGTCACGATCGGGGCCACGCCGATTTACGATGTGCCCCTATTTTGGCAATTCAACCGCGTCACTGCACATGCACTGGACCCGCTGACCACTGCGGTCAAACGGATCGCGAAACAATGGTTGAAACAGTAGTTACAGCTGTGCCATCACCTCGTCCGAGGCCTCAAAGTTCGAGGTCACGCGCTGCACGTCATCGTCGTCCTCCAGCGCGTCAATCAGCTTCATCAGCTTTTCCATGCCTTCCAGATCCAGCTCGGTGCTGATGTTGGGCATCCAGATCAGTTTGCTGGTTTCGGATTCGCCTAAATCAGCCTCAAGCGCCGTTGAAACCGCGTTCAAATCGGTGTCGCCAGTGTAAATGATGTGGCCTTCATCCGAGCTTTCGACATCGTCGGCACCGGCCTCGATTGCCGACATCATCACAGTGTCCGCATCACCTGCCGCGGCCGAATAGACAATCTCGCCCTTGCGATCAAACATGAAGCCAACCGATCCGGTTTCCCCCAGATTGCCGCCGTTTTTGGTGAAAGTGGAGCGCACGGTGGAGGCCGTGCGGTTCTTGTTGTCCGTCATCGTCTCGACGATCACGGCAACGCCACCAGGGCCGTAACCCTCATAGCGAATTTCTTCATAGTTGTCGCCCTCACCGGCCACGGATTTCTTAATCGCGCGATCAATCACATCCTTTGGTACGGATTGCGATTTTGCTTCTTTGACGGCCATACGCAGGCGTGGGTTGTTGTCAGGATCAGGGTCGCCCATTTTGGCGGCCACTGTGATTTCCTTGGCCAGCTTGGAGAACAATTTTGAGCGCAGCTTGTCTTGGCGCCCTTTGCGGTGCTGGATATTTGCCCATTTTGAGTGGCCGGCCATGTCTGTCTCCCGTGGTATCGCTGTAAATTCCAAGCCTCTATAAATCACAGCACCCGCCTACACAACATTGCAAATCCAACCGCAATCAGGTTCAAGTGGTGCAAATTTCAAGGAGCGTGCCATGAGTACCAGTATGACCCCCGATCAAATCACCCTTTTTGTGCTGTTTGGCGCGGTTTTCGGCCTGCTGCTTTGGGGCAAGTTCCGCTATGACCTTGTGGCTTTTACCGCCTTGATGGTGGGTGTGGTGATGGGCGTGGTGCCGACCAAACATGCGTTTGACGGCTTTGGCCATCCGGCCACTTTGGTGGTGGCCTTGGTGTTGATTGTTTCGGCAGGCTTGGTGCGTTCGGGCGCTGTGTTTTTGATCACCCGCACATTGGTCGACGCCACCCGCAAACTGGGCGCGCATATCGCCTTGATGGGGTTGATCGGCGGGGTTTTGTCGGCGTTTATGAACAACGTCGCGGCGCTGGCGCTGTTGATGCCGGTCGACATCCAAACCGCCCGCAAGGCCGGTCGGCAACCAGGCCTTTCATTGATGCCGCTGTCGTTTGCCACCATCCTTGGCGGCATGGTGACCTTGATCGGGACGCCCCCCAACATCATCATCGCCACCATCCGCGAAGATGCCTTGGGGGAGCCCTTTAAAATGTTCGATTTTGCCCCTGTGGGCGGGGTCACGGCCATTGCAGGTCTGTTGTTCGTAGCCTTTGTCGGCTGGCGTTTGATCCCTGATAATAAAGACGCCTCCGAAGCGGGTGATCCGATGGCTGATATAGCACAGTACATCGCCGAGTTGACACTGCCAGACGGGTCCAAACACATCGGCAAACGGGTGCGCGATCTTTACGAAACGGCGGACAAAAACGATGTCGCCATTTTGGGATTGGTGCGTGAGGGCAAGCGGCGTTACGGCACGGCCCATGCCACCAAACTGCTGGCAGGTGACGCGCTGGTGCTTGAGGCGGCGCCGGACGCACTGGACGAATTTCGCGCGGCATTGTCGTTGAATTTCGCCGAAGACAAACGTCAGGAATTGGTGCAGGCCGATGGTGATGGGTTGCAATTGATCGAGGTCGTTGTAACCGAAGATGCGCGCATCAACGGCAAAACTTCCATGGCGATTGGTCTTGGCTGGCGGCAACGCACCGTGCTGATGGGGATTTCACGCAACGGCAAACGCATTACCAAACAGGTGCGCAAAACCGAAGTCCATGCCGGTGACATTTTGCTGCTGTTGGTGCCACAGGACCGCGGCCCCGACATCACCGAATGGCTGGGCTGTTTGCCACTGGCCGAGCGCGGCTTGGCCGTGACCAATGACAAAAAGGTTTGGTTGGCCATTGGTATGTTTGCCGCCGCCGTAGCCGCGGCCAGCTTTGGCTTGATCTACCTACCCGTCGCGCTTGGGTTGGTTGTAGTAGGCTTTGTTTTGACCAAAATCATGCCGCTGGCGGAGATATATGATCACATCTCATGGCCCGTTGTCGTACTGCTGGGCTCGATGATCCCGCTTGGCTCGGCGCTGGAAACCTCGGGCGGCACCGAATTGATTGCCGGTTGGTTGATTGACCTGACCCAAGGCATGGCCCCATGGGCGATCCTGACCATCTTAATGGTCGTCACAATGTCGCTGTCGGATGTGTTGAACAACACGGCCACCACCATCGTTGCCGCACCTATTGGCATAAAAATGGCGCAGGCGCTCGAAGTCAATCCAGATCCGTTCCTGATGGCTGTCGCAGTGGCAGCCTCTTGCGCGTTCCTGACGCCAATTGGACATAAGAACAACACGTTGATTTTAGGGCCAGGTGGTTATTCCTTCGGGGACTATTGGCGCATGGGGTTACCGTTGGAAATTCTGGTGGTTGCAGTGAGCATCCCTGCGATCCTAGTGTTTTGGCCTCTGTAGAGTTTAGGGTCTCAGACGTTTTCAAACCCAAACAACCTGTCAGAGGCGCGCAGAATTTTTGAAAAATTCTGGGGAAAATTCTTTCCGAAGAATTTTGCACCCGGCCTTGCGACTATTGTAACGGCTCGACGGAGCGCCCAAACGTAATGTTGCTGTGCGCCCCCAACCCATAGCGCAAACATACAACAACCACCCCCAGCGAAATCGCCAACCACAGCCCGCCCCACATCACGGTGGCCCCGCCGAACTCTTCCGCCAGCATATAGGCGTCCGAGCGCAGGCCCGCGCGCGCTATTGTGTCGCTGAAAATATCGAACGGCACATAGATCATGCTGGTCAACCCGATCACCCGCAGCGCCAAATCATTCACCCTATGTGAAAAAAACCAAGCCGAAGCCAGCATCAAAATACCCAACCCAACGCCAAAACCAAGCGCAAACCACTCGCGGATGTAGAGTGCCGCGATCAGCAATGTGGCAACGCCCAGCCCGCCCATTAAGACATGGTCAAACCTGCTTTTGAGTGCGATCAACAGCACCGTAACACCGAGCAACAATGAGCCGAGATACCCCGAGGACAAGGTTACAAACCGATTCCCTCCGCGCCCCATCACCATGCCGCCTTGTTGCGGCGAAATACTAATGCTGAGCACTTCGCCACCGGTGATCCAAAGCGCCAACGCGTGACTGATTTCATGCATAAAAACGATCAGGATTTTCAACGGCGTAACCACTGGTGTGTTCCACAACGCAAAAACAATCGCGATAATCAACAGCAACTGCCAATGGCCGCGTAGATGTTTCACAGTGGCCACATGAACGGTATGATGGCACTGGACAGAAGGCCAATCGTCAGGTTTAGCGGGATGCCAACCTTCATGAAATCAGTAAAACGATACCCTCCCGGCCCATAGACCAACATGTTGGTTTGATACCCCACAGGGGTCGCAAAGGACGCCGAAGCCGCGACCATCACTGCCACCACCAAAGGACGTGCATCGACGCCCATTTCCGCTGCCAATCCAATGGCAATCGGCGTGATCACCACCGCCACAGCATTGTTTGACACCAGTTCGGTCAGCACCGAGGTCAGCAGATAAATTGCCCAGACGATCAGGAACGGGGGCAGCGCGCCAAGATAGGGTGCCAATGCCCCGACAATCAGCGCCACAGCGCCAGAGGCCTCAAGCGCCGCCCCAATGGCCAACATCGAAAAGATCATCGCCAACAGTCGGCCGTCAATGTAGGAGAACGCCTCGTCCGCATCAATGCAACGCGTGACCAAAACCGTGGCCACCGCCAATATTGCCAACAGGAAAATCGGCGCGACACCAAAAGCCGCCAGTGCAACAATTGCCAGCAATGAAGCAATCGCCACCGGTGCATGGGCCCGTCGAAACGCACGGCCCGAGGGTTGCGAAATATCGACCAGATTCACATCAGACGCCAACCGCTGGATGTCCTCCGGTGCCCCCTCCAGCAACAACGTGTCGCCAACCCGAACCACCAAATCGTCCAGCTGCCCGCTTAGGTTCTGGTTGCGCCGATGAACGGCCAGCGTATACACCCCATAGCGCCGCCGCAGCCGCAACGCGCCCAACGTGCGTCCGATCATCTTGCAACCGGGAGAAATCAGCACTTCCACTGTTTCGGTCGCCACCGCGCTCAATTGATCCACCCGCTTTAGGCTTTTGTTTTGCTGCAACGACAGCAATTCCGTCATTGCCGTGCGCAACACGACCCGATCCCCGACCTGCAAGGTCACATCCTTCATATTGCGTCGCAAACTCGTGTCGCCACGCAGAACGTCGATCAAACGAACCCCGTCGCGCTTGAACAATTGCACCCCCGAAACCTCGCGACCAATCAGGTTGCTTTCCGGCGGGATCGCGGCCTCGGTGAAAAATTTCATCTTGGATTTGTCTGACAGGAGGTTCGCCAGGCTATCACGATCCGGCAACAGGCGCGGCGCAATAAATCGCAGGTAAATCATGCCCCAGATCACCAGAATAATGGCCAGCGGCGTGACTTCAAAAATCGTGAACCCTTCTAGGCCATTGGCCCGCGCCACCCCGTCAACCAACAGGTTGGTCGATGTCCCGATCAAAGTCAGCGTGCCCCCCAAAATGGCCGCGTAAGACAGCGGGATCAACATCTTGGAGGCCGAGATTTTCATCTTACGCGCCAGTTGCACAAAAACCGGGATCATCACCACCACGACAGGTGTGTTGGACACAATCGCCGAGGAAATCACCACAAAAGCAATCAATGCCCCAATGGCCAAGGCGGGCCTTTTGTCCGCATTGCGCTCAGCGATGATTGTGAACCAGTTCAACGCCCCCGTGCGCACCAAAGCCCCCATGACGATGAACATCGCCGCTATGGTCCAGGGCGCCGGATTGGACAGCACCCGCAACGCGTCCTCGTAGGGTAGAATACCGAGCGCCAGCAACGCGGCAGCCCCCGCCAGTGCCACTACCTCTGTTGGCAAAACCTCGCGTAAGAATAGCACGAACATGCTGACCACCACCAGCAAGGTGATGATGGCTTGGGTGGTTTGAGAGAACGTTAGAATATCCATTCATCAGGCCTATATTTGGTCTGCAACATCATCGCCTAAAATCGGCTCATTGTCACGCGGTTGCACCAAAAACATGCCGATCATCATCAACCCAAGCGCAGCCCAGATATAGATCGAATAACTCTCGCCCAAGATCATCATCGCCCAGATCACACCAAATCCCGTCACCAAATAGGCAACTTGGGCGGCGAACACCGGCCCCGCCCGTTTGATCAACCAAACATAGCCAATATAGGCGAACCAATTGACAATGGAATTGGCCACAATCGCCCACTCGGCTGCGCCCCAAATGCGGAACGGGCTGACATAATGTCCACTGCTGATCACCAGCGGCACGGCCAACGCGATCCCGACCAGATTGGCCCCGAACAATATCTGCACAGGGTCCAACCCCTTGTCACCAATCCAGACCAGAAAATTGCCCTCGGCCCCATAGGCCAGCGGCACCAAAATAGCCAAGAACACAAAACCGACTTTGCTGGCGTCCGGCAGGCTGGCATCGGGGCCAACCAAAAGACCAACCGCAATTGCGCCAAATAAGATGCCTGAAAAGCGTTTCCAGCTGAACAGCTCGAACCTCAGAACCAAGGCAATCGGCAAGGCAAACAGCGGCACCAGCGCGATAATCACCACCATGATACCAGCGGGCAATTCCTGCACAGCGCGAAACGAAAAATAGTTGGGAAACACCGTTCCCAACACCCCAACCCCGAAAAACAGCATGAAAAAGCGTGGCGAAAGGCAGTTTAATTTGCGACGATAGGCCAAAATCGCACCTGACATTAGCGCCGCAATCACGGCTTGCCACAACAACAGGCCGAACGGCTGATGTCCGGTGGATACGGCAATTTTGCTGAGGGAAAAAACGCCGCCCCAAGCGATCCCCATCGCGATCAAAACAGCGTAGTACAGCCTGTGGGGGGTCAAACAGGCGGACCTTGTTGTTGCAAACGCCCGCCGACCCGAACCATATGTACGTCAATCGCCTTGCCGGTCTTATCGTCGGTCTCCACAAACAGGCCGGACAATGTGGCCTCGCCCATCGCAGGGGTAAATCGCCCTTTGCCCATGCCGGTGATGAAACGGCGCATTGGCTCTTCTTTTTCCATGCCTATCACGCTGTTATAGTCACCGCACATGCCAGCATCTGCCTGAAACGCGGTGCCGCGGGGCAGGATTTGTGCATCTGCCGTTGGCACATGTGTATGGGTGCCGACCACCATGCTGGCGCGTCCGTCACACCAATGCCCCATGCCCATTTTCTCGGAAGTGGCCTCACAATGCACATCTACCAAAATGGCCTGCGCCATGCCACCAAGGGGGTGCTTTTTCAAAACATCTTCCACGGCAGAAAACGGATCATCAAACGGGCGCTTCATAAACACCTGCCCCAAAACTTGGGTGACCAATATCTTGCGCCCGCGCTTGTCTTCAAACAGGCGTGCGCCCTTACCCGGCGCATTCTTGGCAAAATTCAGCGGGCGGATGATCCGTGGTTCACTGTCGATGAATTGCAACATATCGCGTTGATCAAACGCATGATCCCCCAGCGTGACGCAATCCGCGCCAGCCTCCAAAATCCCCTTGGCATGCGCAGCGTTCAAGCCTGCCCCGCTGGTCGCATTCTCGCCATTGACCACAACAAAATCCAGCCGCCAATCCTCGCGCAGCCCCTTAAGCCGCTCGTTGATTGCCGCCCGCCCTGCGCGCCCTACTACATCGCCTAAAAACAGTATTCTCATAACAACTGACTATTGCGCCACCGGCACAAGGGCAATCCCCAGTTTCTCATTTGCATAAATATCCGCGCCGCAGGCAAATCCCGAGGGCCGCAGGCCCGAGACATCAAGCGACCCGAAGGGTCTCCATTCAGCTGAAAACCAAAGTCTCGCGCGGCGTCACAATTGCATCCAACGGCTGATCCGTCGCCTCCAGAGGCAAACCCTCACATTCCTGTTCTGCATAGGCAAACCCAACTGCGATAGTGGGCCGTCGCCCGCGCAATACCTCAAGCGAGCGGTCGTAAAAGCCGCCGCCATAGCCCAACCGCCCACCGTCGCGATCAAAGGCAATCAACGGCACGATCAAAACCTCTGGCTCCAGCCAAGCGCCGGTGGCAGGCACTTTGGCCCCAAACGGCCCCGCCATCATTTCACAGCCCGGCGCCCAGTGACGAAACTGCAGCGGCATCCCTGCCGCCTCAATCACCGGCACTGTCACAAACCCGTTCTGCGCCATCCGCGTCATCACCGGCATTGGATCAATCTCGGTGCGGATCGGCATATAGCCGGAAATGGTTTGGCCCGCATGTGGCTCCAAATACTCCAATAGTCGCGCCTGCGCCATCGCGTCGCCCCCCGCCGCATGAGCCGCCTTGCGTCGCAAATACCCCGCCTTGCGCGCTATCTCTTTCACTGCGGCCAAATCGCTCATAACAGCATCATCGCCGCCAGCCCCAGAAATGCGAAAAACCCGACCACATCGGTTACCGTTGTCACAAACGCCCCCGAGGCCAGCGCCGGATCAACCCCTAGCTTTTCCAACCAAACCGGGATCACAACCCCCGCCAGCCCCGCCACCACAAGGTTCAAAACCATCGCAATGCCGATCACAATGCCCAACATCGGAATGCCAAACCAGAATATGCCGACCAAGCCCATCACCACCGCAAAAATTGCCCCGTTGATCAGCCCCACCAACACTTCGCGCCGTATCACTCGCCAGACGTTGGCGCTGGTTAAATCCTTGGTTGCGATTGCGCGCACCGCTACGGTCAAGCTCTGCGTGCCCGCATTGCCTCCCATCGAGGCCACAATCGGCATCAACACCGCCAAGGCCACGAATGTCGCAATAATCTCATCAAACTGCGCAATCACCAAGGACGCCAGAATCGCCGTCACCAGATTGACAAACAACCACGGGAACCGGCGCTTGACCGTGCCCATCACCCGGTCCGACAGGCTGCCCTCGCCAACACCGGCCAGACGCATAATGTCTTCCTCGTGTTCTTCATCCAACACCACCATCGCATCATCAATGGTGATCACCCCAACCAACCGATAATTATCATCCACAACGGGGGCGGAAATCAGGTGGTACTGATTGAACGCATAGGCCACGTCCTCTTCATCCTGATTGACCGAAATGGTGCGGAAACTCTCTTCGACAATGTCCGTCAACAGCGCGGCACGCGGGCTGCCCAACAGCTTGCCCAACGTCACATAACCAACGGGGCGCATCTTGGGGTCCACCAATATCAAATGGTAAAATTGCTCGGGCAAATCATCTTGCGAGCGCAGGTAATCAATCGCCTCACCCACATTCCAATGGGCCGGCGACATCACCACCTCGCGCTGCATCAAGCGGCCTGCAGATTCCTCGGGATAAGACAACGACTGCTCAACCGCCACCCGATCCGCATCTTCAAGTGCGCGCAAAATCGCACCCTGTTGATCGCCGTCCAGATCCTCAACCAGATCGACAACGTCATCGCTTTCCAGATCACGAACCGCTTCCGCTAAATCCTCGGGCGACAGATCGCGGATCACCTCTTCGCGCAGAGCCTCATCCAATTCGGACAGGACCTCGCCCTCCATACCGCCCTTCCACAGGCGCAACATGGCCCGCCGTTGTGCGCCACTGATTTGCTCAATGAAATCGGCAATATCAGCCGAGTGCAGCGGCTCCAGCAGATGTGTTAGATGCAGCGCATCCTCACCCTCAATCGCCTCAAGGATTTCATCAATCAACTGGTTGTTCAGAAAAAAGCTGTCGTCGGCCCCATCGCGGTTTTCATAATTTGTATCGCTCATAACAGGCCTCCTGACGGTTGCTCACAGCTTAGCCAATTGACAGAATTAACAACAGCAAAAAGAGGGCTTTTCACAACCGAGTTCAATGTCTAGGTTGGGATGTTGATAAATTGAGGCACCCGCCGAGGCACACATGGAAAACACAAAGCTGCTACTGGGACAAACCCTGTCCTTCCAGAATGATCCGTTTCATGCGGCCATTGATGAGGCTTGCATTTTCGAGCGTCGTGGCGCGGTGCTGATTGAGAATGGAATCATCACCGATGTCGGCCCCGCCGATCGCCTTGTGGGCGCAAATCCACAAGCGCAAATCAGCGATTATGGTGACGGATTGATCACCGCCGGGTTTATTGATGCCCATGCGCATTATCCGCAAACCGCGATCATCGCCAGCTGGGGCAAACGGCTGATTGATTGGCTAAACACCTATACCTTCCCCGAGGAGACCCGTTTTGATGACTCCGCCTATGCGGCAGACATCGCCAGCCGCTATCTTGATCTAACGGCGGCCAACGGCACCACAACGGTTGCCAGTTTTTGCACCATCCATCCCGCTAGTGTGGACGCGCTGTTCAGTGCCGCCGCAACGCGCGACATGCGCATTGTAGCCGGTAAAACCTGCATGGATCGCAACGCGCCCGATGGGCTGCGCGACACGGCCAAAACCGCCTACGACGACTCTGCCGCGTTGCTGACCAAATGGCACGGGCGCGGGCGGGCCAGCTATGCCATCACCCCGCGCTTTTCGCCAACCTCAACCCCCGAACAGCTCGAGGCCCTCGGCACGCTGTGGGCCGAGCATCCCGATTGCCTGATGCAAACCCACCTGTCCGAACAGCTCGACGAAATCGAGTGGGTGGCGCAACTGTTCCCGGCTGCCCGCGACTACCTCGACACTTACGAGCAATTCGGGCTGCTGGGCCAAGGCGGCCTATTTGGCCACGCCATCCACCTGACGGACCGCGAACGTGACCGGCTGCGCGAGGTCGACGCCGCCCTGATCCACTGCCCAACCTCCAACACCTTCATCGGTTCAGGCCTGTTTGACATGAACGGGCTGATGGCCGCGGGGCATCGCATTGGGCTTGCCACTGATACGGGGGGCGGCTCTAGCTTTTCGATGCTGCGCACGATGGCAGCGGCCTATGAGGTTGGCCAGTTAAAGGGCACTGCACTGCACCCCGCCCAACTTTATTGGCTGGCAACGGCCGGCAGCGCGCGCGCCCTTCGGATGCAAGACAAAATCGGCAATCTGGCGGTTGGATATGAGGCTGATCTGGTGGTCCTAAACCTCGCCTCGACCCCCGCCATCATCCAACGCGCCGCCCGCGCCGAAGACATCTGGCAATCGCTATTCCCCACCATCATGATGGGGGATGACCGCGCCATCACGGCCACATGGATCAACGGCACAAAGCAATCCTAATGCGCCCCTTCCCCTTCTTCTTTTCTGAAATACCTGCCGCGCGCAGCGCATTAATTTTCTTTCAAAACTGACAAAGGGTCATATGGAAACATATGCTCTACGTTTTCACCCCATCAAAGTCTTCGCCAGATGGTTCTGTCGCTCAATCACCCGCGGCAAATCAATCGTTGCCATCTGTCCATCGCGCACCACTTGGCGCCCCTCGACAAACAGATCGCGCACCTTGGTTGGCCCAGCCAGCAGCAACGCCGCAGGGTCCCAACTTCCAGCGCTTTCAATGCCACTGATATCCCAAATCGCCACATCTGCGCGTTTGCCAACCGCCAATTGACCGCAATCATCACGGCCCAAAACGGCCGCTCCGCCACGGGTGGCAATTTCCAGACTCTCGCGCGCCGACATCGCGTCCGCCCCGTTTTGAACCCGTTGCAACAGCATCAACTGACGCGCCTCAGCCACCAGATTTCCGGCGTCATTGCTGGCCGATCCATCGACGCCCAGCGCCACATTGACACCCGCGTCCCGCATCGCACGCACTGGTGCGATACCCGACCCAAGCCTACAGTTCGAACAAGGGCAATGGGCCACACCCGTGCCAGAGCGGGCAAACAAATCAATTTCCTGACCGTCCAGTTTCACGCAATGGGCATGCCAGACATCATCGCCGGTCCAGCCCAGATCCTCGGCATATTGCCCTGGTCGGCAGCCGAATTTTTCCAAACTATAGGCGATGTCTTCATCGTTTTCTGCCAGATGGGTGTGCAACATCACCCCCTTGTCCCGCGCCAACAATGCGGACTCGCGCATCAGATCACGGCTGACCGAAAACGGCGAGCAAGGCGCCAGCCCGACCCGCACCATCGCGCCGTCATTGGCGTCATGAAACTTGTCGATGCAGCGGATGCTGTCGGCCAGAATATCAGCCTCTACCTCAACCAGACTGTCGGGCGGCAGACCACCGTCACTTTCGCCAATGCTCATGGAGCCACGGGTCGGGTGAAACCGTAATCCAACCTCATGTGCTGATTCAATTGTATCGTCTAACCTACTGCCGTTAGGATATAAATACAAATGATCCGAGGACATCGTACAGCCCGAAAGCGCCAACTCTGACAGGCCGATCATCGCGGAAATTCGCATTTCTTCGGGGCCAAATCGTGACCAAATCGGGTAGAGCGTTTGCAACCAGCCAAACAACAAGGCGTCTTGCCCACCGGGGACAGCGCGGGTCAGGCTTTGATACAAATGGTGGTGGGTATTGACCAATCCGGGCGTCACCACGCATCCTGCGGCATTGATGATTTCGGCACCGTCCGCAGCCAGCTTTTGCCCGATCTCAACAACCACCCCACCGCGTAACCTGATGTCAGCGCCAGCAAGTTCGCGGCGCGCATCGTCCATCGTGATGACAGTATCCGCATTTCGAATGAGCACATCTGACATGGCTTTACCCCTCGGGTGTTTTTTGTAAAATCTCCAGCGCCGCCGCATGCACTTCGGCATTTGCCGCCGCCAGCACGCGCCCGCCGTCATGGGCAGGCTTGCCCCGCCAATCGGTCACGATGCCGCCCGCGGCCTGCACCACCGCAATGGGGGCTTGCACGTCATAGGCTTGCAGCCCCGCCTCGACCACCAGATCAACCTGGCCCGCCGCCAACAGGGCGTAGCCGTAGCAGTCCATGCCATAACGGGTCAGTTGGACTTGCTCTTTGACCAAATCAAAGCCTTCGCGCTCGGAAGGTGAGCCCACTTCGGGAAAAGTGCTGAGCATCAGACAATCCGCCAAGGCCCTGGGCGCGCGGGTTTTCAATGCGACCTCGCCATGTGGTCCTGTCATTCGGGCCTCATTCAGACCACCGATAAAACGCTCGCCAATATAGGGCTGGGTGATCATGCCAAAAAATGGCCCCTGCGCATCGCGAACCGAAATCAGCACCCCCCAAGTGGGCGTTCCGCTGATGTACCCCCGTGTGCCGTCAATTGGATCAAGCACCCAAGTTAGCCCGCTGCTGCCCTCGGAATATCCAAATTCCTCACCCAAAATCGCGTCCTGAGGGCGCATTTGCGCCAGCACTGCGCGCATGGCTTTTTCAGCGGCGCGGTCAGCGATAGTTACAGGGTCAAATGCGGCCGGTTCCTTATTGTCAGCCTGCAGTTCATAACTGCGAAAATAGCGCAAGGTTTCCACCTGCGCCACATCGGCCAACGCCTGCGCGGTTTGCTTTAGGCTTTGTTGTTCATCAATGCTTAACTCGGCCATCTGCCCCGCCCTATTGTGATATCAGGCACTGTTGCGATATCAGACGCTTGGCGTCAAGCGGCGCAAGGGCATGGTGAATACCTGCCGCTCATCAACTTTGGTTAATGCGGGCATTCACATTGGTTAAAACGACCTCGGGGCAAAGCCCGACGAATTGCCTCTTTCGAGGCCTTGATCTTGCGCCTAAGCAACGTCGCTCATGAC
>DEIK01000093.1:0-7836 GCA_002352425.1 Rhodobacteraceae bacterium UBA2776 | reverse complement strand
TCAAGTGCTTCTTTGTCAGCCATGATATCCACCGGCATATCCGTTTTGGAAGAACCAGCCGCGGGCGATATACTGTTTTCATCCAGCATTTCATTGAAAAAGAAGCAGATCTTCACGTCGAGCACGTCAGAGATATCCCATAGACGCGAAGCACTGACGCGGTTCATACCCGTTTCATATTTCTGTATCTGCTGAAACTTGATCCCAACTTTTTCAGCCAATTGCTGCTGTGTCATTCCAACCAACCAACGACGGTGGCGAATTCTTTTCCCAACATGAATATCAACCGGATGTTTCATTTTAAATCCTTAACCAATAATTAGTGCGCATTGCGAAAATTGAATACGCATAGAGCAACTTTTCTTACTATACTGGCACAGCCAATCCTGCCAACCTGTCCTTATGTCTATGTTATTGTGCGGAATTAGCGTTCGATTAGTATAAAAAGCAAACATTGCACCTCATACAGGCAACAACATGCCGTTTTTGTTAACCAACCTTACCGAAGCTGATTCAGCACTAATCATAGGTTGAGTCGCGTTACGTCTGTAAGTCCAGCACCTCCACGCCATCCCTTTACCCAAGTCCGGTATCACGGTATCCCCCGACACAAGACTTCAAACACTAACAGGTGATGGAAATAAAGCATGCGTGCATTTCAACTGCAAAACATCGGTCAATCCGCACAGATTACAACCGCTTCAAAGCCGACCCCAAAAGCCGGTGAAGTTCTAATAAAAATAAAGGCCTGTGGCCTGAATTTTGCCGATCTTTTGATGGTCAAAGGCACCTATCAAGACATCCCCGCGCTGCCCTTTACCTTGGGGGTGGAACCTGCGGGATTTGTCGAGGCTTTGGGCGAAGGGGTAACGCAGCTTAACGTCGGAGACAGGGTGGTGGTTTATCACGGGCATGGCGGGTTGGCGGAATTTGGCTGCTTTCCTGCGGATCAGTGCAATTTGATGCCGGACAACATGTCTTTTACGGACGCTGCGGGTTTTTTGGTGGCGTATGGCACCTCTCATCTCGCGTTGGATCACCGGGCCAAATTAAAGGCTGGCGAAACATTGCTGGTGTTGGGCGCGGCTGGCGGGATTGGGCTGACGGCGGTCGAGATTGGCAAACGGATGGGGGCCACCGTGATCGCCTGTGCGCGCGGGGCGGAAAAATTGGCGGTTGCGGCCAAGGCCGGGGCGGACCATCTGATCGACAGCGACACGCAAGATTTGCGCGCGGTGGTCAAGTCACTGGGCGGCGCGGATGTGGTGTATGATCCCATCGGCGGTGATTTGTTCAAAGCCGCCTTGCGGGCCTGCAACCCCGAGGCGCGGATCATTCCGGTTGGATTTGCCAGTGGCGAGGTGCCGCAAATTCCGGCCAATATTCTGTTGGTGAAAAATCTGGATGTGATCGGGTTTTACTGGGGGGGCTATCTGAAATTCGCGCCAAAAGTGCTGCACGACAGTCTGGATACCTTGCTGGGGTGGTATGCGGCAGGGGAATTGCACCCCCACGTCAGCCACACCCTGCCGCTGGAGCGCACGAATGAGGCGCTGGAGTTGCTGCGGACGCGCAAATCCACGGGCAAGGTGGTGGTGACGATTTAGGGGGGAAGCATGGGAAGAATACGGGCCAACGTGGTTTTTCACCATCCGGGAATAAATGGCCGTTTTCGCACGATGTGTCTCAAAATTTACCGTTGTCGTTTTTCCATTCGTCTCGTGGGGCGATTGCCTCGGTGGTATCCCAATGCTCCACAATTTTACCATTAGCGATGCGAAACAAATCGTAAAAAGAGCTATGCACGCCTTCAAGCTGCCCCTCACAGACACAAAGAACGAAATTCCCCTCAGCCAGAACACGATGGACCCGGTGGTAGTCGATATGCCTTTCGCCATCATTCGTCGATAAAAGCGCTGATCGCAGAGAGGACACCCCGTCCGCAAGACATGGATTATGTTCGATATAAGTGTCCGCATCGACAAAGTCTTCAAGCTGCTCAAAAAGCCCCACCACCAACACTGTTTCGGCAAAGGATTGGACAATTGAACGGTTGGTTTCAGTCAATTCGTGGTCGGTGGCCTCCGTCGGGCCGTCCACCATGCTCCGGCCCGATTTATTTGGCCCCTGTCTTGCCTGGATGTTGTCCCAGTGCTCAACCGTTTGGCCGTCCTGAAAACGGAAAACTTCAAAGCAAATCTTTCTACTCGCGAAATCATATTCCATTTGCGCAAATACAAAATCGCCATCCTCAAACCCACGGACCATGTTCACCCGTGGTTCGGTTTTTGACAGGCGCTTGAATAGCAACGCCAAACCCTCGCTGCCTTCATGTGTCTGTGGATTGTGCTGGACGTACTTCGCTTCATTAACCACAGCGACAGGAGCAGGATCGCCCGTCTCTATGCTCTTTAGCAATGCCCGTATTTGATCGACTTTTGATAGGGTCATTTAATTTTCCTCTGCGCCGACTGTGCCAACATTCAGCGTATTAAATTATACTGTTTTTACAGAAATGACATTTAAAAATTCGGATCCGCCCTCCTTCACAAATTCCGATACGCTTGGCGCACAAACTCTGCCATATCCTCGACCACCTGCCCTTTGGCCAGATCGGACACGTACAAATTGATCTGCTTGGTGGTCAGATCGGGCAGCGCGCCGCCGTGCTGGACCGCCTCGACGTAAGGTGGTTCCATGCCCTCAAGCACCGTATGCACCGCCAAATCAGCACTGACCGAGGCCTCGATGGTGCGGGTGGAATCAGATTCAACCGCCATTTCCCAAGGGATGCCCGCCTCGTCCAGTTTTTTCTGCACCCCGCCGCGAAAAATGCAGGCATGTTCATAGGCCAGCCGCAACGGTCGGCTTCTCCAAGCCACACCGCTAGGCGCCCCGATCCAGATCAGCGGCAGTTCGATCAGGGTCTCGCCACCGGCTTCCGGCGTATCCTCGGTGGTCAGGATCATGTCGCATTCGCCGCGGTCAAACATTTTGCGCAACCCCGTGGTGTAGGAGGACACCAACCGCACATTCATACGCGGGTATTCCGCCGCAAAGCGACGCAGCACCTGCGGGATGGCGGGGTAGACTATGTCATGCGGCACACCCAACACGATTTCGCCGACGTAAGCTTGATCCGTCAGGCGGCTGAACACCTCGTCGTTCAGGGCCAAGATGCGACGGGCATAGCCCAGCAGTTGTTCGCCAGCCCCCGTCAACGCCACACCCCGTCCGCTGCGATCCAGCAGTTTGGTATCCAAAGATTCCTCGAGCCGCTTCAGCTGCATCGAAACCGCCGATTGGGTCAGGTTCAAATAGCCGGATGCTTTGGTCACCCCCCCCGCTTCGGCCACGGCTGCAAAAGCGCGCAGGGCTGTCATGTCGATATTTCTGGGCATATCACAATCCTTGATGATTCAACGCATAAACATTCATTTTCCATATGAAGCACGGGATGCAATACATATCAAGCAAATTGATAAAAAAAGCCAAATACATCACGAGATCGAAAGGAATGCACAATGACTATGACAACTTGCAACACCCCCGCCTGCACCATCACGAAACAGCGCCCCTCGATGTTTCGCATGATTAAACTGGCCCTGTCAGCCCAAAGCCAACGCCGCGCCTTGCGTCAACTGGACAGCGCCGCGCTGAATGATCTGGGTCTGTCCGATGCCGACGCCAAATGCGAGGCAGATCGCCCCTTTTGGGATGTTCCGGCCACTTGGCGGCAGTAATCTGCGTAAAAACGTGCCAATTGCACAAAATTCGCACGGAAATCCTTGAAAATGCGGCCATCTTTGCCGATATATAACGATGAAGGTGGCCGTTTCCTATGGGCACTGGCCACATGTCATTAATCTGGAGGTTTTTCATGGCAGAGTACAACACGATCAACACCGGTGCCGGTACGCGCGCCGCCGAGATCGACGCAGGGCTCAAAGCCCATATGAACAAGGTTTACGGCACGATGTCCGTGGGCCTGTTATTGACCGCCTTGGTTTCCTGGGCTGTTGGCACCAACGAGGCATTGTTGCAAACGCTGTTTACCGGTTACGTGCGTTACATCGTTATGTTCCTGCCGCTGATCATGGTTTTCGCCTTTGGCGCAATGATCAACCGCATTTCAGCGGCTGGCGCACAGTTGTTTTTCTATGTGTTTGCTGCAGCCATGGGCCTGTCGATGGCGTGGATATTCGCAGTGTTCACCGGCTATTCGATCACGCAGACTTTTTTGGTGACTTCGGCGTCCTTCGCAGGTCTTAGCCTTTGGGGTTACACCACCAAGAAAGACATTTCCGGTTGGGGTTCATTCCTGATCATGGGTGTGATTGGTCTGATTATTGCCTCAGTTGTGAACATTTTTTTGGGCTCTGGCGTTGTGCAACTGGCAATTTCCGCACTGGGTGTGCTGATCTTTGCGGGCCTGACAGCCTACGATACGCAGAAAATCAAGAACACCTACCTTGAGCATGCGCATCACGGTGACAGCGAATGGCTGGCTAAATCGGCCATCATGGGCGCGTTGAACCTGTATCTGGATTTCGTGAACCTGTTCATGTTCCTGCTGCAGTTCATGGGCAGCCGCGAATAGCATCGTTTGAAATTGAGATTAGAAGGGGCCGGTCAGATTGACCGGCCTCTTTTTTTTGTGAAGCGTCAGAGGCGTTAGAAGCGCTCCGCAGAGTTTTCCTAGCACAATACCTCCATGGCTTATTAAATATTCAATCTGGGCGGATCACAATTATGAACAAATCACATAATTTGGTGGAATTTGATACCCTATTCCAACTAAAACGAATTGCTTTCAAATGCTCAAATCGATCTTCAAATTATTGCTGATTGGTGTCGTTTTTCTTGTCGGATACACAGCATTTCGGTCTTACCAAAAGGGGTATTTCAACATCCCCGATATACCTGACGGTGCATATGTAATTTCTACAGGAAACGGTTTACGCGGCATTTTATTGGACGCAGAGGTTTCTCAGCCCATACACCACTTGCCCAACTTTTTCCGGCGACTAATTCATGCTGATCCTGACCGAATCTACTTTGGCTTCCCTGCTGATGTTGCCCCATGGTTTGTCGACACATGGTCTATATGTACTGCGCCATCAAGACAGGAGCGTATTGAGTTTGAGAACGCCACGCTTCCGCAGGACATTGCGATGCTCACAAAGGATGCGCGTTTTGATGCAATATGTCGATTTGATGTGGATGGCAAAGAGATCACACGTGGCCTCCTATTTTCGGTGCCAAGGATTTAAGCTGCCATTTAGCTCTATATAGCTGAAAGGAGGGCATTGGTGCTGGGCCAGAGATTAACATAGTGCCGCCCCGGTCCCAGCATTATGCATTCAGAAACGCTAGACACATCCCCAACTGAAAAACACAAAAAAGCCGCGCAAATCCTGCGCGGCCTTTTAAACTGTCAAATCCGAGAAGGCTGATCTACTTGATCTTGCCTTCTTTATATTCAACGTGCTTGCGCACAACCGGATCGTATTTGTTCACAACCATCTTTTCGGTCATGGTGCGTGCGTTCTTTTTGGTCACGTAGAAGTGGCCAGTACCCGCTGTCGAGTTCAGGCGGATTTTAATTGTGGTTGGCTTCGCCATTTTAATGCTCCTAAAGCGGGGGGCTAAATTGCCCAGTAAACCTTGAAGGTGCCTTTTAGCTGGCTTGGCCCCCGAGTCAACAGGAAAAGGTCGCGCGGATGGCCTATAAGCCGGATTTTGTCCACGATGGGTTTCCCCACCGATAGATGACCATTCCTCTGCCCTGTTCATTACTGAACAGGTCTAGCTGCCAACCCGAACCTCCTGAGCCAAAACAGCTCTGGGCCTGCGCCCGCAAGGTTCCTATTTGGCATTGCTCCCGGTGGGGCTTGCCGTGCCGTGACTGTTGCCAGCCCCGCGGTGGGCTCTTACCCCACCGTTTCACCCTGACCTGCACGGATGCAGGCGGTCTGTTTTCTGTGGCGCTTTCCCTCGGGTTTCCCCGGCCGGGCATTACCCGGCACCGTCGTTTTGTGGAGTCCGGACTTTCCTCGCTTGCCGAAACAAACGCGGCCATCCAGCCATCCGCGCATAGGTGATTTATGAGGTTAGATCGCTTTGGTCAACGGGGTAGCGCGCAGAAATATCCGCCGCCAGCACCATATCCACGTCATCGACAGGCCCCGTCGCCCATGGGCGAAACCGCAAGCGAAAGGCGGCCAACAATGTTTCGGCGTCACAATCGGCCTTCATTCCAAACCTGTTTAACATTTCTACTATTCCGGAATAGTGGCAGGGCTTTCCCGCGCTGTCCGGCCAGATCGCCAACCCCGCCATGGCCAAGCGATACCAGTCGAACCGCGCCCCAGGATCAATCTTACGCCCTGGCGCCATGTCGGAATGGCCAATGATGCGTTGTGGCGGGATTGCCCATCGGCGCATGATACCGGACAGTAATCGCTCTAGGGCAACCATTTGGGGTTCAGGGAACGGCGCAAAACCGTTGTTGGCCAGCTCAATCCCGATTGAGCGCGAATTCACATCAATGACCTCGCCCCAACAGCCAGCACCAGCGTGCCATGCACGCTGATCTTCCTCAACCAGTTGGAACACCTCACCCGTTTCTGAAATCAGATAATGCGCCGAAACCTCGACGTCTGGCGAACACAGCCGCTCTAGCGCTGCCGCTGCACTCTTCATAGCTGTGTAGTGCAGCACCACCATATCGGGCATCGCGCCTTCACGGCGCGGCCCGAAATTGGGCGACGGGTGTGGGGTGATATTCACCGCGCCGGTGACGCTCACCCCTGCCCTCAACCGCCCGTTCTGGCGTTGCGGAACGGTTGCGGATCCCATGAGCAAGCGAAACCGTCGCCGTCAGGGTCCAGACCATTGCGGTCTTTTTGTGGGCCGCCGGACTGCAAAAATGCCGTTTGCGCGGCCTCGGAGGAGGTGTATTTCGCGCAATTCTTGTCATAGCGCGATTTGGCGAAAACGCTGGAACGACGGTAGATAGATTCGCCAACACGGTTCGTTGTCGAAAGCGCGAATTGCACCACACTGGCCCCGCGTCCGCCGCCGCCTGTTGGCACGGCTTTCGGCGCGATCTGGACATAACCTGCCTTGCGACGCGCCAATCGTTCGGCGTCACTTTTGATGGATTCACGCTCGGATACGGCACCGAAATCTTGTTCGTCCGAAATGGCCCCATTGTTTGTGGTGGCCGCTGGTTGTGCCGGGTTGGTTGGCGTTGTTGTGGTAACCGTTTCATCTGAAATAGTCCCCGCTGCCGGTGCGGTTTGCCCCCGCAGCTTGGCTTCGCGGGCGGCCCGCTGTTGTTCATAGCTGGTATAGCCACCAAATCCAACACCTGCCCCTGAATCTGGAACGGCTGTATCACAGGCCCCAAGGGCCAGCGCCATAATGGCTGGAACAAATAACCGCATCGAAAAACCCCTTATCAATTTCTGTCGCACTTTAGTCGATTTATCGGTGACTACCACCATTTTGAAGGTTTTGAAACAAAACCTGCGGCATTCTCCAGCGCATAGGCAACATTCAGCAAATCGCCCTCTTCCCACGGGCGACCAATCAGTTGCAGCCCCAATGGCAAGCCCTGT
The DNA here is from genome assembly GCA_002352425.1 of Rhodobacteraceae bacterium UBA2776. GTDB lineage: Bacteria > Pseudomonadota > Alphaproteobacteria > Rhodobacterales > Rhodobacteraceae > Profundibacter. The sequence continues at coordinate 211 of DEIK01000093.1, read as the reverse complement.
GCATCCATGCCTGCTGGCACCGCAATGCCGGGCAACCCAGCAAGGTTCACGGTGACGGTGAAAACGTCGTTCAAGTACATCTGCACTGGGTCTGCATCGGTCATGTCGCCCAGCCCAAAAGCGGCTGACGGTGTGGCCGGTGTCAAGATCGCGTCAACGCCCGCGTTGAACACTTGTTCAAAGTCCTGTTTGATCAGGGTGCGCACCTTGC
>DEIK01000045.1 GCA_002352425.1 Rhodobacteraceae bacterium UBA2776 | reverse complement strand
GGGTTGGCGTTTTTCATTCTGGTTCTGGGCACCACGTTCCCGTTGACTGGCCGGTTTTTGGGCGACAACCTGATCAAACGCTTGGGGCGTTTGCTGGGGGTGTTCGCGGTGGCGGTGTTGTATTTCACAGCGGTGCGTCACCTGACAAATCTATATGCCGCCGAGCATGGTGATTTTGAGCGGTTCATTCTGTTTGGTGACACCCTGTTCACGCCGTTGTTCTGGATCGGGCAGGTGTTGATCGGCGGCGTTATCCCGGCAGCGATGTTGCTGCGCCACGCCGAGAAAACCAGCAAGGCGCAGGTGTTGATTGCGTCCGTATTGATTATTTTCGGTGGCTTGGCACATCTCTATGGCATCATCATCGGGGGGCAGGCTTTCCCGTTGGAAATTTTCCCAGCCTATGAGGTCAGCAGCAGCTTTGCGGATGGCGTGATTAACAGCTATTCGCCTAGCATCTATGAGTGGGCTTTGGGGCTGGGTGGTGTGGCGCTGGCGGTATTGATCGCAGGCATGGGTGTTGTGGCGTTGCGCATTTTGCCAATGTCGCTGTCTGATGCCGAAGTTGACCCTACCGAACCGGATTTTTGAACCTGTTAGGGGCTTAGGCTATGGCACGCTTCATGATCGCAGGGGCGCATAAGTCTTCGGGCAAAACTGTGGTCAGCACGGGGTTGGCTGCCGCACTGAGTGAACAGGGCGGTACGGTACAATGCTTCAAAAAGGGACCGGATTATATTGATCCGATGTGGCTGTCGTCGGCCTCTGGTCGGCCCTGCTACAATCTAGATTTCAACACTATGCCAGCACCTGAGTTTACGGCACTGATGTGTGACCGGTCACGCGGTGCAGATATTGCGATGATCGAGGCCAATAAGGGGCTGTATGACGGGGTCGAACTGGATGGCAGTGACGCCAATTCGGCACTGGCCAAGCTGACGAAAACGCCTGTGGTTTTGGTGATCGACACCACTGGTATGACCCGCGGTATTGCGCCGTTGTTACAGGGGTATTTGACGTTTGATGACGTGAATATTGCGGGCTTGATCCTGAACAAGGTCGGTGGGCCGCGTCATGAGGACAAGCTGCGGGCGGCGGTCGAAGCCTATACGGAGATTCCGGTTATTGGGGCGATCGGGCGCAATGCAGCGCTGGATATTGGCGAGCGGCATTTGGGACTGACAACGCCGGCGGAAACATCGCAACTGGATGCCAAGATCGCTGAAATTGCGCGGATTGTGGGCGGGCAGGTGGATTTGGAACTGCTGAAGAGAATCGCGGCCTCGGCGCCTGCGCTGGATGTGACATCTCAGGCGCCGGTTGTCACGCGGTTTGAAGGGGTGCGGATCGGCTATGCACGGGATCAGGCGTTTGGGTTTTATTATGCCGATGATCTAGAGGCATTTGCGGCGCTAGGTGCGGAGCTGGTGCCGTTCAACACGCTGTCGGATCAGAACTTGCCTGACGTTGACGGGCTGTTTTTGGGCGGTGGATTTCCAGAAACACAAATGGCGGCATTGTCGGGGAACACCGCATTGCGTGGACAGATTAAACAACAGGTGGCGGCAGGGATGCCGATTTACGCGGAATGCGGTGGGTTGATGTATCTGTGCCGCAGTATGGCGTGGCATGGCGAGGTCTATGACATGTGTGATGTGGTTGGCGCAGATGCGGTGATGTGCGCCCGCCCGCAGGGGCGGGGGTTGGTGCAATACACCACCACGCCGGACCATATTTGGGCGTCGCGCAGCGGTGTGGCCAAGGCGCATGAGTTTCACTACGCAAGGTTGGACAATGTGGCCGTGGATACAAAATTTGGCCGCGCCTTATGTCGTGGCCACGGTATTGACGGTGCGCATGACGGGATTGTGACGGGTAATGTTTTGGCTGGGTTTTGCCATCAGCGAAACAGTCAAGGTAACCCGTGGGTGGCCCGGTTTTTGGATTTTGTGCAAGGTGTGAAGGTGGCTCATCAAGCCTGACAGCTTTCTTCGCCATGAGCGGAGAACCAAGTTAGGGATGACATACGGACATCCAAAAGAAAAGCCCCGCGGTTAACGCAGGGCTTTCCAAACTTTGCATTGAATGCAAATACTTAAGAGCGTTTGATCTCAAACAGATAGATGTCACCCTCGGAAGACGAGCTGAGAAGCTCATTGCCGGTGTGAGTGCAAAATGCTGCAAAATCGGCCACTGATCCCGGATCGGTCGAGCGGATTTTCAACGTATCGCCAGCATCCATACCTTTGAGTGCTTTCTTTGCTTTCAAGATTGGCAGCGGACAGTTCAGACCTTCTGCGTTCAGTTCATGTTCAGCCATAAGTACCTCTTTTGTGTTGGTGGTTGTTGTTTAGATAAACAGATTGATGTCGGATTTGGCCGCCGTTTCCATATAGGTTGCCGCGCCGCCCAACTCGATGCCGTCAATCATGTCTTCTGCTTTATACTCAAACAGATCCAGTGTCATCTGGCAGGCGATCATACGGATTTCCAAATCAACCGAGGCCTCGCGCAGATCCTCGATCGAGGCAACGCCCTTTTGCTTCATCAGGTTTTTCATCATCTTGCCAGCCGCGCCACCAACACCCGGCATCACCGCCAAAAGGTTTGGCATTGCCATGTGGCCGCCCATGATCGGCATTTCCATTGCGGGGTTGCCCAATGGCGAAAACTTCATGTTCAATTTCTTTTTCAACAAGGGCAGACCGTAAAAGGTGAAGAACATCGTCACCTTCATATCCATGGCTGCTGCGGTTGTCGCCAAAATAAACGGGGGATAAGCCCAGTCGAGCGACCCTTTGGTCACGATGATCGACATGCTCTTGGCATTGTCTGTGCTGTCATCTAGCATTTTTCATTCCTCCCGTTCATGCGTCACTTGTATTGCGATAATTGAATGTATATTGGAGCAAATGTCAAGTCACAGCCTTGTGCGCATTGGTATAATAACTAAGTCGTTGAAGGATAACGGTTCTGGCGGGCAGCTGTTTTCAATGGCCGCAAGGAGATGGTGATCCGCGGGTTGAGCGGCGGCATGGCTTGCCCTATGTCGCTGTTTAGTTTTTTGGCTTTACCTCATCATTCCATCGGTCCAACAGGCGCTGCCGGGTACCTGTCGCGCCAAAGGTGGCAAAGTCGTAATCAATCAGTTTGATCGACCCAAGGTCGGGCGCCTCGGGCGGGACGGTCGCGTTGGAGTTGGAGGGCAGGTTGAACGTGTCCACCTCTGCCCCGCGTGATTGGGCGGCCGCGCTGATCACAAATCCAACCCATTCTTTAGCTTCCTCAAGGTTTTGAGTCCCCTGAATGATACTGACACCGCCAACCTCGTATCCCGTGCCTTCGCAGGGCGCGACGATCTTTAGCGGAAAACCTGCTTTGGCCAATTTGATCATATCATGCATGAACCCGACCGAGATGCCGATCTCGCCCAGGGCGGCGGCCTTTGAGGGGGCCGAGCCGGAACTGGTGTAGGTGTTCACATTCTCGCCGATTTCGGCCAACAAACCAAAGGCTTCGTCTTCGCCGAACACCTGCACGAATGTGGCCAGTTGAGTGTAGCCGGTGCCCGAGGAGTTTGGATTGGCCAGTTGGATTTCACCCCGGTAGTCAGGGTTGGTCAGGTCTTTCCAACAGGCGGGTAAGGCGACTCCCTTTTCTTTTAGAACATCGGCGTTATAGGCGATGCCCAAGGCCCCGGCATGGGTGCCAATGGTTTTGCCATCCGAGAGGTCGCTGAGATTGATGGCCCAGCCCAGCAATTCGGAGATGTCCAGACCAGAGGCTTGGGTCAGGCCTTCGGTGGCGGCGATCAGATGTGGTTCCCCGGTGCCGCCCCACCATACGTCAATCATTGGATTGCCGGCTTGGGCGCGCACCTGTGCCAGCGTTTCGCCGGTCGACATGCGGACCATCTTGACGCTGTTGCCTGTGGCTTGCTCAAAGGCGTTGACCATCAGGTCGCACCAAGATTGCTGATTGCTGCAAATGACAGTCAACCCATCCGCAAATGCGCTGCCTGTTGCAAACACAGTGACCAACGCTGTGCTGAGTAAGGGGCGTTTTTTTAACATGTTCTCCCAGTTGTTTTGCGCCAAAGACGGGCGGTTTTGCGAAATTTGCACATCGCCCAAATGTAATCTAGCGGGTTGCCACGCTTGTCGAATATCAGGTTTTAAGTCGAGTTTTGAATCTGTTTCCTGATCTGCAATTGCTTTGAATCTTGCAGTTTCGTGCAGGTTGGTCAATTAAAACGAGATTTTCGTCTGTAATATGTGCAAGACTGCGGAGGGAGCCTGACAAGAAGTGGTTGGTGATGAATACGAAAGACCTTGCCAGCAAGATTGCTAAAATTGCGATCATTGATGACGATCCGGACGTGCGTTTGGCACTAAAAGCATTGTTGCAGGAGAACGGATTTGAACCACTGCCAATGGAGGGCAGCCGCGATTTCTTTGCGCTTGGGGATCGACCTGATGTTGACTTGGCGCTGATAGATTTGCGCCTGAGTGGGGAAAGCGGGCTGACACTGGCAATCCACATTCGCGAACATTTAGACCTGCCGATTGTGATGCTGACCGGCGTCGGAGACGAGGGCGACAAAATTGTCGGACTCGAGGCGGGGGCGGATGATTACCTGATGAAACCCTTCAACCCGCGCGAATTGCTGGCGCGGATACGCGCTGTTCTACGCCGCTCTGGCAAGGCACAGGGTGGGCCTGAGCCGGTTCCGGTAGACCATGACACCATCAAATTTGGCGACAAGATCCTTGATCGTACCCGGCGCGAATTGTTTGACCACACAGGTGTGGAAATCCCATTGACCAATGGCGAGTATCGTTTGCTAGAGGTGTTTCTGCGCAAGCCCGACGAAATCATCCCGCGTGAAGAATTGTTGACGCAGTTGGGCAGTGACCTTTCGCATTACGTAGACCGCACAATTGATGTGCTGATCCTGCGTTTGCGGCGCAAAATCGAGACGGTGCCGTCAAAACCCGTGCATCTGCAAACCCGGCGCGGGTTGGGGTATATTTTTGTGCAAGCCCCTGAGGGTATTGCGAAAAGCTTAAGCTCATAATGCGCTGGCTGGCGCCCCCTGATATCCGTCAGCGTCTTTGGATTGCCTTTGCATTGCTGGCGGCGTCAACCATCTTTGTTGGTGGCATTGCGTGGTATGCGTTAGACCGTGCAGGCAATCGGCTGGAGGCGTTACACAATCAAACCTTGATCCAAGTGGCACGTGCTCTTAGCCTTTCAAAACAATCCTCGGACATTGCTACCACGGCGCCGTTCTTGCTGAATTTGAAGTCATCCTATCTAATCAAACGCGAAGGCCGCTTGTTGCAAGACGTGTTGGTGCCTGTTCTTGCCGCATGGCCGACCAGTGAGGCAGGCCCGAAATCGCCCTTCTATGTTTTGGAGCAAGAAATTGCCTCGACCGCTTTGCTGATGAAAATGGCCGTTTCTGATCTGGTTGAAGCGGTAGAGTATCTGAATGTTGAGCGCGACGCTTCCCAATTGCTGAACAACAGGCTGTCCCAGTTCGAAGGGCGGTTCTATCTCCTTGCCACCGATCAGGCGTTGGGTGTGTTTGAGCGACGCAACTGGCTGTCGCTGCACGGGATGACGAACGAGTTGGTTGGTGCCGGATTTGCAGAGAATCTGCTTGGCGTTGGCGAGCATCGGCGCAATTTCCAACAGATACGCCGGACGTTTGAGCTTAAGGGGGCAAGGCAGGCTCAAGTGGATTTTTATCAGGAGCTTGAGGGCATATCGGCTGGCGACACAGGGTTGTTTGCGGTGCGCCGTCGCGAAATATCGCATCAGATCGAGAGCCAAAACGCACTTCTTCGGATCCAGTCCCACGCCAGCACGATCAGCCAGATTTCGGCGCAATTTGCCAATGGGGCCGAGGATTATTTGTCTCTGGAACGCTTGGAAACATCGACTTCGATTGATTTTGCCAAGGCCACGATCCTTGTTGTTGGCGTCGGGGTCGTAACGATCGCGTTGCTGGCCTCGGTTTTTGTGTCGGGCTATGTGACCAGCAATATCAAGCGGATATCGGATGCAATGCTGCGCCTTGCTCAGGGCGATCGCAGCATTCGTTTGCAAAACAAGCCGCTGGCAGAGGGTGAAATTGGCAACCTGAACCATTCCTTTCGGGTGTTTTTAGCCACCACCCTGCGCCTTGATCGTTCAAATCGGCTGTTGCATCAGAAAAACGTGCTGTTTGAAGAAACGTTCGAAAACATTTCAGAAGGTGTCGCGATCACCAGCAATACGGGGCATTTGACGGCCGCCAACCCCAAATTTTCATCGGTGTTGAGGCTGGATGCGGCGCTTTTGGCGGACAAACCGACGATCTGTGATTTGTTAGAAGATACTGATTTTGCCGTGCAGGCGCTTGAGGCTGGTATTGACGCCAATTTTGACGGGTTTACAGAACTAGAGAGCGCACAAGGCCAGAGTCTTGAAATTCGTTGCTCGCGTCTGCCCGATGGTGGCGGGATCTGGCTGTTTTCTGACGCCACCGAACGACGCGAAATGGAAAGCCGTTTGCGCCAAATCCAGCATATCGAGAGCCTTGGCAAGGTGACGGGCGAAGTGGCGCATGATTTCGGTAATGTGCTTTCGGCGATCTCGGCCAACATCCATTTGTTGCAAACGGGCAGCCGTAAGGTTTCACCAAAAATCTTGTTGCAGCGGGTGTCGAATGCGGCGGACTTGGGAACATCGCTAACCCAACGCCTGCTAACTTTTGCGCGAAAACAAAGCCTGGTGCCCGAGGTTGTCGAGTTGAACGAGCTGGTTAACGGCCTGACCGATCTGGTGAGTATTGGCCTTAACCCCAAAGTGGAATTGCGCGCTGATACGACGGCTCAAAAGCTTTACGTCCGGGTTGACCCCGGCCAACTTGAAAGCGCCATCCTCAACCTGTGTCTGAACGCCAACCATGCGATTGAAGGCGAAGGTTCCATTTGGATTTTGGTTACCAAATTCAGTGACATGACTGCCCGTATCGCCATTACCGATACGGGCTGTGGGATGGACGACGCGGTGGTCGCACGTTCGCTTGAGCCGTTCTTTACGGCGCGCAAAGACGGGCAGGGCACGGGGCTTGGGCTGTCGATGGTTTACGGCTTTATCAAACAAACCGGTGGTGACATTCAGGTCAGCAGCAAAGTGGGCCAAGGCACAACGGTAACCTTGTCGCTGCCGCTATCGCAAAACCAGACAGACCCCTTGCCAATCCGCTCAATGGGAACGGCTTTGTTGGTCGAAGATGATCCCGTCGCGCTGAACATCGCATCGCGACAGCTGGCCGGGATGGGGTATCACGTGTTAGAGGCCGCGACATTTTCCGAAGCTGAAAAAACGCTTGCGGTTGGCCCTAAGCTGGATTTGGTGTTGACGGATCTGCATCTGGATCAAGGACATTCGGGCTGGACCATCGCGCGCAATTGTCTTGCACATTGTCCAACCACAAAGGTGATCGTCGCCTCCGGTCGGATGCCCGATACCCACCCTTATTCAGATGGACACGAGCCCCGCATCAGCTGCCTTGAAAAACCGCTCTCCCTTGAAGATTTACGCGCCGCTTTTGATCCACACGAGCCAATGTCTGCTGTCGGGGCGTAACCCCGCCTCTCATTGTTCTTCAAATATCCCCAAGCGGAGCGAAATGCGCCGCATGGCGCCCATCATAAAGCGCGCCGATAGGCGCTCCATGTGGTCAAGGCCGGCCACGAACCGCTTCCAAATGTGCCTTAAATTCTTCCGTTTGCATCAGTGCCTTGCAACGTTTGAGCCGCCCCGTTGTGTAGGCCCAAAAATCCTCGGCCGGATTGTCATCAGCAAACTGGATTAACCCCCAAAGTGTCCACAGCAGATCACACATCGCTTTGTAAATCACCATACGGCCAATCTGCGCGGTGCTCGGCTCTCCCCTGAAATAGGCGCGCAGCATTTCCATGTCTTGAGCGTCGTTAAACCCCGCTTCGACCGACAAATCGCCCAAGTCCCATAAGGGATCATTCATGCCGGAATATTCCCAATCAATGATCCACATCTCGGCTCCATCATCCAGAAAATTTTCGCATAAGGGGTCGCAATGACAAGGGGCCAACGGGGCGGGGTTGTCAGCCAGTGCTTGTTTCACCGGCTCAGCGGCTTTGACAACCTCGGCATAGCCATCTGGCAGGGCTGTGTCCTTACCCTCAAGGATTTTCAGATAGTCGTCAATCATTGCAAACAGCTCGAACCGAAACTGGAATTCTTCGCCTGA
>DEIK01000010.1:2637-3668 GCA_002352425.1 Rhodobacteraceae bacterium UBA2776 | reverse complement strand
ACCACGCCAAGTAATTGATAAAAAGAAACAATGCCCACAAATAGCGGCTATTTTTACGCTTAAACGCCCCTTTTTGGGGGCAAAAACGTAGCTTTAAGGGTTTGATGAAAATGGGAAAGTACGAATGAGGCGATCAAGGAATCGAAGGTACTTAAAACCTCTCCTGCTCACAAAACAGCTTTCATAGATGCAGGTAAGTAGCGATGTAGCATGCTTATCGAGGTTGAATATAATACATAACAAAATGTGATGTATCGAATATAAGAGATAAAAAATGATAAAAATATTCAAACCGTGTTGGTAGCATTCCAGAGCATGCCTTGGTAGTGTTTGCTATGTGCACTGACAAAGAGCCAAGGATGAATCAAGAAAAACAAAAGGAATTAAAGGCCTATCCATCGATTGAAATTATCACCCAATCCATCGTGTATTTGCGTGGAAAGAAAGTGATGCTTAGCCAAGACTTAGCTAGATTATATAGTGTCGAGCCACGCGCTCTGATCCAAGCTGTCAAACGCAATAGTAATCGCTTTCCGAATGATTTTATGTTTCAACTTACTAAACAAGAAGTCAGCGACTTGAAGTCACAATTTGTGATTTCAAGTGGCGAGACGCACGGAGGGGCCCGGCGCGCAGCGCCCTATGCCTTTACCGAACAAGGGGTGGCGATGCTTTCCAGCGTGTTGCGCAGCCATCGAGCCGTACAGGTGAATATTGAAATCATGCGAGCTTTCGTGCGTTTACGCCAGATGTTGAATTCCCATGCCGAGCTGGCGCGCAAAGTGGCGCAGTTAGAGAAAAAATACGATTCACAATTCAAGGTCGTATTCGACGCAATTCGCGAACTAATGGCACCGCCTAAACCGAAGAAACAGCGATCGATCGGTTTTGCGCCATGGTCTACTGACAAACAAGACGGCAGTAAAGACGCATGAACTTGTTTTTAAGGCCAAACCAATTAGTGGCTATTTAGCCTCATACTGCTGGGGCTCGGCTCTTGAAATGCCACATATCGGCGTGACGACCAAAAG
>DEIK01000010.1:0-2594 GCA_002352425.1 Rhodobacteraceae bacterium UBA2776 | reverse complement strand
CCCGGCCCGCCGCTCCTGCGCTTCTTGCGCCCGCGGCATTGGCCCAGTCGCTTCGGGCTCCTGCCCTCTCGCGACATTACTACTTCGCTGTAGGGCGTCCTTGTACGTCACCTCGCCCTCGGTAACCTCGACCGCCTCGCCACCGCCTTCGACGTCTCTCACCACAACAACGCGCCACAATCCGTCGGGCGCCAAGCGGCCAGCAAACATAATCCCTAAGCCGCTCTTCCATTTAGCATAGTCTAATATGTTAATGCTTCCGGCGATGTGAGTTTTGCCAACAATAAGAAACCGACAATAATCTCCGGTGCGCCAGTCGTCCCCACTGGGGCACCTCAAATATTTCAATCACTTGGTTGCCATCACCTTAGGGAAGTTCATTTCGCTTATACTGGGAAGCGGTGTCCAAGAGGCTGGTGCGGCGTCGCGCCAACCCCTATTAACTAGTTTGAGTCACTGTCAGCACGGACCCGCTGGCCTGCTGATGGCAAACTAAAGGAGGGGATCATGAGCTGGATGAAAAAGGAATTTTTCAGGATGCTTGGCGTCATGTTTGGAGTGGTCTTGACGTGCGGGTCGGCGTTGGGGAAGGATCAAATCTATGGGACCGGGACGCCGCCAGGGCAGCACACCCCGCCACCGATGGCAATTGAACCATTCACCTTTGCCGTCATTCCCGATACCCAGGTTCATGCCTTTAGCCCCGCTTGGTTCCGAGGGTTTGTCGACCACACCAGCTGGATACGGGCACATGCGGCGTCCAACAACATCGTGTTTGTGACGCACCTAGGGGACGTGGTGCAAGGCCAGCTCGAGGGCCTCGAGAATCTGCCGACATTGGGTTGGCAAGACCAGCTCAACAGGGCCGATGCGGCCATTGTGCAACTCGATGCCGTGAATTTAGACGACGGCAGGGCGCTGCCCTACAGCATTTCCTTGGGTAACCATGATTTGCTGCCGCATGGCGACAAGCTGAACTGGGGCGATCCGATCCCCGGCGGCGGCTTTCGGGCCTATTTTGGCGCGGCACGCTATGCGCCTTATCGCATTGACCAAGACAATCCTTATCAGTGGTATGGCGGCAGCGACGTCACGCAGTGGAATCACTATCAGCTTATCAAGGCCGGCCCCTATACCTATTTGCACTTGAATCTGGAATTCGAACCGCAAGACCCTACCAACGACATCGGCATCCCGCGCGTGCCTGGCGTTGACGATGCCTTGACCTGGGCCCAGTCGGTCATCGATGCCCACCCGGGCCTGCCCACGATCATCTCCAGTCACAAACTCATCACCGATCTGGAAGGGCAGAACGCGCTCACCGGCTATTGGGGTGACGGCGTGGATCAATTCTTTGGTGGCCGTCGAACGACGACCGGCCAAATCGTTTGGGAGCAGCTGGTCAAGGGCAACCCGCAGGTCTTTATGACCATCAACGGCCACGAGAACGAAGGTCCGTATAGAGAGGACGGCGAGCACCACCAGGTGAGCGTTAATGATGCCGGTATGTCCGTGTTCGAGACCCTGGTCAATCATCAGGGCTACTTTAATCTGCTAACCGGTAACGATCCCTACTTGCGTTTGATCGAATTCGATCCAAGGAAAGGGCAGATCCGCAACAAGACGTTTAGCCCAACCTTTGCCCGATACGCCGCCGATCCGAATGAGATCGAATCCGCATTTGTCGATATGCTGGACGCGTTTGACGCAGGCATGTTTGTGCCAATCCTTAGCGGCGAGGAGGTGCTAGGGGTGATTGCACCTTTTCCGTTATTCCCCGGCGACGTCCCCGAAACACGCGAACAGGCCGCGGCCGTGATTCTCGACTTTTTTGCGGCAAGCGATGTCGATCAATTGCGCAAAGTGCAATTCAGCCCGTACTTGACCGATGCCGACAGCCAGTTTGCATTTGATGTCGGTTTTGATGCCACAGGACGCCCCACCTTGGCGCAGCTGGTGCCGATGAACGTCCATCCTTTCCATTGTTCGGATACGTGGTATCTTCAGCGCGAGATTCCATTTATACCCGTCGCCGTTTTCGGCAGTGAGGAGCTGGCCGCCGAGCAGATCAACCCTGCCTCGCTGCGGCTCGAGGGGGTCAGCGCCTATGACCTGCATCGGCTGCGCGATATCGGAACACCGGCAGGCCCGGTGGTTGCCACCCGTTCAATTCAGGATTGCGAGGTCACGCAGCGCGACGGCGTTGACGACTTGTTGGTCTTCTTCAGCCGCGCACAAGTGCTGGCGGCACTGGGTGAGTTGGCCGATGGGCAGGTACTCGAGTTGCGGTTGACCGGCAACCTCAAGGCCGAATTCGGTGGTGCACCGATTGTTGGCGAGGATGTCGTGGTTATTGATTTGCGCATGCCAGGGTGGGTCGATGCGCGAAGTGTCGTTAGGCCGTTACAGAAGACCGAGAGGGTCAGACACCGTTGACTCGGTAATTTCTCACCCGAAAACCCGGCCAAAGTCTCAAAATCCAGCCGGCGGCAGGCCTGCCGCTGACCACACCAGTGGGGGCGTTATTTGGTCGCTCCCGCCGTCCTGGTCGCTCCTGCGCATCCTGCGCTCGCGACATTAGTGCGTCCTTGCAC
>DEIK01000067.1:45212-46401 GCA_002352425.1 Rhodobacteraceae bacterium UBA2776 | reverse complement strand
TTCTAGCGTTGCTTAGAACGAAGATGAGATTGTTTGGCTTGTCATCTTGTCGCTGATTTTGTTGGTCAGCGTTTCGGTGCCGCCAGAAACAACAGTCATAACAGCAAGGCCCAGACCAACGATTGCGGCTGTGAGAACAACCCAATCAACAGTTACGGCGCCAGATTCATTGCTTACGAAGTTTTTGATCATGTTAGTCATTTTGGTATTCCTTGTTTTACGTTTTGCTCTTTCCATATTCCTAAGCGGTCTTCATCAGGTCGGCCTCTTATTGACCCTCATTTCCGCGTCGGGATGGGTATATATAGCCGTTTGATTGGGGCGAGAATTGGGCAGATATGGTTCAATTTTAAGCTATTGTTAAAAATTGATGCGATATTGCCTAAGCTATTGTAATTTAACGATATAAATCTTAAAATATATTGAAATTACTTGTTTTTTTCCACTTTTGCATGGTTAATTCAGGCAGTTTCCCCCGATTTTTCCGCAATAAACTGGCGTTAACGTTAATTATTTGCGACAACGGATATGGTTAATAGTACCGAGGCAGAGCAGGAATCCGCATGAAGCGGCGCTTCGTATCCATAATAGCAATTGTCGCGGTGTTTGCTGCGGCTCAGGTGATGGCCGAAACGCCATCGCCCTATCCGAGTTTTACCTTCAAACGGGTTGGGGTTCCCAACAAGGGATCGACCAACCGCATCAAAGTGCAGGTTGATCCGTCTGACCAATTGGCCCCTGTAAGTGCCGCGCCGGATGCTGACGACCCAACAACCCCTGACAAGGCCCCTGTCCTAACAGGGTTGGAATGGTATTGGGTGGGTGTTTCGCCAAAACTCACTGATTCCGGGCCGGGACGCTTGCGCAGTGCGGTTTTATATTTGGAAAAGGCACCCGAGGGTAAAGCCGTGCCAAAGCCGCGTTTGCAGCAATTGCAGAATATCGCCAAAGCGCACGGAACAGAAATTCTAATGGCAACCATCGGCACAGATGTGTCGCCCGCTTTGGTTCTGGCCGTGATCGGTATCGAATCTGCGGGCAAATCCGATGCGGTCAGCGGGGTAGGGGCAACTGGCCTGATGCAACTGATGCCAGCGACCGCCAAACGGTTCGGCGTTGAGGATTCCACTATTGCCTCCGAGAACATAAAGGGCGGTGTCGCCTATCTGGATTGGTTAATGAAAGAGTT
>DEIK01000067.1:35925-45138 GCA_002352425.1 Rhodobacteraceae bacterium UBA2776 | reverse complement strand
GAAACCCGTGCCTATGTGCCCAAAGTTTTGGCCGCATGGACGGTTGCGCGTGGGTTGTGCCTGACCCCGCCTGAATTGGTGACGGATGGCTGTGTGTTTGCTGTACGAGGGCTGGCCTCAAATGACTGATAATAAACCGCTGGTGCTGGATGTTGATGGGACGCTCTTGCGCACTGATATGTTATATGAATGCTTTTGGGCAGGCCTTGGGCACAACCCGCTGGCGACCTTAAAGGCGACGATCAAGCATTTGCGCCATCCGGCCCGTTTGAAGCAAGAACTGGTTAACGTGGTTGATTTGCGCACGGACCTGTTGCCGCTGAACGCTGATATCAAAGCGCTGGCCGATGAAACCCTCGCATCCGGGCGCGATGTGGTGCTGGCATCGGCTTCTGATCAGGCGCTGGTGGCCCGTGTGGCCCACGACCACGGGTTCCAACAAAACGTGTTCGCTTCTGATGGTGACGTTAACCTTAAAGGGTCGGCCAAAGCCGAGGTGTTGGTACAGGCTTTCGGCGAGGGTGGGTTTCACTACGCCGGTGACAGTGCGGTGGACCGCGCGGTTTGGGAGCACGCAGACGGTGCGCTGATTGTTGGTAAACACGCGGGTATTGCCCGTGATCTGACAGCGGCGGGCAAACAAGTGGCGCAGTACCCTGCAGGTTGGAAAGCCCGCGATCTGCTGCGTGCGCTGCGCCCACATCAATGGGTGAAAAATATCCTGTTGGTGCTGCCGATGATTGCGGCGCATGATTTTGGGTTGGACACGTTGTTGATGGTGCTTTTGGGCATGGTCGCCTTTAGCGCCGCAGCCTCGTCTATATATATAGTCAACGATTTACTGGATCTTGAGGCGGATCGCCTGCACCCCAAAAAGCGGTTTCGCCCGTTTGCGGCGGGTGAAGTGCCCATCGGGATTGGGATGCTAACCAGCAAAGCCTTGGGCGTGATTGCGCTGGGGATCGGGGTTTATCTGGGCAGCGCATTCCTGTTGGTGGTCATTTTATACATGACGCTGTCGCTGGCCTATTCCCTGCGTCTGAAACGGATGCGCTGGGTGGATATCACCACCTTGGCCAGTCTTTATACATTACGCGTGGTTGCGGGTGCCGCGGCCAGCGGGGTGGTTGCCTCGGGTTTTATGTTGGTGTTCATTTTTCCGGTGTTCATCGCCCTTGGCTGCGTAAAGCGGTTAACCGAGCTGACCTTGGCCACCTCGGATGAACGCCTGCCTGGCCGTGGCTATGGTCGCCCAGACCGCGATGATCTGCTGAATGTCGCTGGCTTGGGTGTGGTTGGTGCGTTGCTGGTGTTCTTTCTCTACAGCTTTAGCGAACAGGCCCAAACGCTTTATCCCAGTCGCTGGCTGCTTTGGGTGGCCTTGGCGCCGCTGGCATGGTGGCTTATTCGCATGGTGCGGTTGGGGTATTTGGGCAAACAAGACTACGACCCGATTGTCTTTGCCATGACCGACAAGCGCGGCATCGGCATTTTGTTAATCCTGTTGTCGCTGATATTCTACGCGGCGGGCCTTTGGCAGACGTGGTTCGGGTTTTGAGCAACACAGCTAACCTCCCTTTGACGGGCATTCGCGTGTTGGATGCCTCTACCTTTATCGCGGGGCCATCCTGTGCCGCAACGCTTGCGGAATTCGGCGCTGACGTGATCAAAGTTGAGCACCCCGTTGGCGGTGATCCGCTGCGCAATCTTGGCACCGATAGCGGCACGGGGGCGGGCTCGCTTTTGTGGTTAAACGAGGGGCGCAATAAGCGCTCCGTCACGCTGAACCTGAAATCGGCGCGCGGATCTGAAATGTTTCGCGACATGGCGGCGAAATCGGACGTGGTGATTGAAAACTTCCGCCCCGGCACGTTTGATAAATGGGGGCTGTCCTATGAAACCCTGCGGGCCGCTAACAAGGGCCTGATCATGCTCAAGGTGTCGGGCTATGGTCAGGATGGACCGTATCGCGACCTGCCAGGTTTTGCGCGCATCGCCCACGCTGTAAGCGGGTTAAGCCATCTAACCGGCTCGGTCGATGGCGCGCCGCTAACACCGGGGTCGACATCATTGGCGGACTATATGTCGGCGCTGTACGGGGTGATCGGCATTATGATGGCGCTGCGCAGCCGTGATGGTACGGGGCAGGGGCAAATGGTTGATGTGGCGTTGTATGAATCGGTGTTTCGGGCGCTGGATGAAATTGCGCCCGCCCATGCGATGAACGGCACAGTGCGCGGCCGCCAAGGCATTCATACCATCAACGCCTGCCCCCACGGCCATTTCAAATGCACCGATGATAAATGGGTGGCGATTGCCTGCACCAACGATAAAATGTTTGCCCGCTTAAGCGTGGCGATGGGACAGCCCGATTTGGCCACATCCCAGTGGTATCAAACTGTGCAATCGCGGATTGACGACGAAGACACCGTCAATGGCATTGTGCAAAAATGGACAGGGTCTCTGTCGCAAGCCGAGGTGCAAATGGTGTGTAATACGGGCGACGTCCCCTGTGGTGCGGTGATGTCGATCACAGACATCGCCAAAGATCCCCATTACGCTGCTCGCAAAACCCTAACTGATATGATGGTCGAGGGCATCGGCCCACTGCCGTTCCCTTCACCCTTGCCGCGCCTTTCGGAAACACCGGGGCAGCTTAATTCACTTGGCCCGCACCTGGGCGCATCAAACCTCGACATCTACGGCGATCTACTGGGCTTGTCGGAAGCTGACCTCGCCCAGCTTTCGAGAGACGGCGTCATTTAAGCCGCCGCTCATCAAGCCTAACAGCTTTCTTCGCTAGGAACGAGAAACGCAGCGTCAGCGCGTGACGAGTGGTTGGCTAAATCGACATCTTCTTAAAGATAAACTCGGGAATGCTCCGAATGATCAGCATTATATAGCGCCAGAAAAACGGGGTATAAATCACGTTGCGCTTTTTCGCGACGGCCTTCAGAATATCTGCTGCGACCTTCTCAGGTGTTGCGACCAAAAACATCCCCTCGATGCCCCAAGTCATGCCCGTGTCCACAAATCCAGGTTTCACCGTGACCACATGTCCACCTGAGCGGGTCAAACGGTTGCGCAGGCCCGACAGATAGGTGGCGAACCCTGCCTTGGCAGCGCCGTAGACATAGTTGCCAATGCGCCCACGATCCCCTGCGACCGACCCAACGCCCACAACACAGCCACCGCCACGCAGCTCCATTTCTGACGCAATGCTTTGCAAAAACATAGCTGGTCCCGTGAAACTGTCCGTCACCGTGCCTTCAATCAGGTTGGGGTCTGCATCAATCTCGTCTTGCGGGGGCATAGAGCCGACAAAAACCGCAACGTTGATCATGCCTTCCTCGGCTTTGGCCCGCTTAACAATCGCGCCAAAATTTGCTGGTTTGCGCGCGTCAAATTTTAGCGCCTCACCAACCCGCGCGCCATAAACAACGCAGTCGGCGGCCGACCGTTTCAAATCGTCCATGTCCCGACCCGCTAGCAAAACGCCGTGGCCCTGCTCAGACACCGACCGTGCAAAGGCTTTGGCCATAGACGATGTCGCACCCAATATGATCCAGGTTTCGCTCATGTCTCGCTCCTTAGATCCAGTCGGCGGATGATGTCGGTGGTGAAATGGCCATCCGGATCCGCCTTGGCCACTTCGGCCACATATTTCGTGTGTTCTTTATACATAGGCTTCAACCGTCGCCCCGTTGCCAACGCGTCCTTGGCCAAATACAGCCGCCCGCCCGCATGTAGCGTCATTTCTTCTAGCATATGGATTAGGGCCTCGGCCCCTGCACGGTTTGGAAAGTCTACAGCCAAAGTGTAGCCTTCCATCGGGAAGGACATATAGCCAGCCCGTCCAGCCCCCATGCGTTTCAACACGGCCAGCGGTGACGCCATGCCAGAGCTTGCAATTTTCACGAGCATCTCGCGCAAGGCATCCGCCTGTTCAATCGGCATCACGCATTGAAACTGATGAAAGCCGCGTTTGCCGTATAAACGGTTCCAGTCGTGGATCGCATCCAGCGGGAAAAAGAAATCACTGATTGGTTTGACCGAGGTGCGGCCCGCTTTGGGCACCCGCCCGTAGTAAAGCTTGTTGAACAGCCTCACAACGGGTTTGGACAGCGCAAAAGACGGCGCATTGAATAGCACGGACTTGGATTTTTTTGGTTTAGGGATCAATCCCGCGCCAGTTTCGCCTTCTTCCAAAATGCCACGTCCCAACGCATCGCCTTTGGCGGTCGCGTCGATCCAGCCGACCGAATATGTGGCCTTGGAATTGTCCAATGCTTCCAGAAAATCATCCCAGCCTTCAATGCGGCGCTCTGTGACCATCATCACATCACCCTTGCAGGGGATCATCTGCAATTTCGCCGATACAATCACACCGGTTTGGCCCAATCCGCCAACTGTGGCCTTGAACAGGGCCGCGTTACGTTTCGGGCCGATCACTTGCTTTGCCTTACCATTCAACAGGGTCATGCTGACGACATGCTGACCGAACGACCCGATACCGTGGTGATTTTTGCCGTGTACGTCATTGGCAATACAGCCCGCAACCGTGGCAAACCCTGTGCCGGGCATTACGGCTGGCAACCAGCCGCGTGGCGCGAATAGCCGAGCCAACTCGCCGATTTGGCAACCGCCTTCGACTTCCAAAATGCCTGTGTCCTCGTCAAAGCCTAACACACGCATCATCCGCGTCATATCAATGGCGCGACCACCGTCGTTCAGCGAGGCATCCCCGTAAGAGCGGCACATGCCGATGGCGGGGGCGGGGGATTCATCCAAAATGGCCTCAAGCGCCGAAACGCGTTCGGGACGGGCCAACTCACCCGTTGCAGTATGAACCCGGCCCCAGCCGGAATAATCAGCGGTTTTCCAGCGCATTTTTTTGCTTCCTTAATGAAATTCGTTCAGCGAATGGGAACACGGCCAGCCCGATGCCAATGGCAAACCACAGCGTGGTGATCCGTATAATTGCGGTTGCAGGCAGGCTGATTTCCAGCGGCACGCCCTTCATACCCAAGATGGCGATCATCGCGGCTTCGGCCCCGCCAACCCCACCCGGTGCGCCCGTTAGGCCGCCAGCAAGGGTCGAGAATACGAAAACGGCAACGGCCATCGCCAACCCGATGTCAGCACCCAACCAGCCCAACAGCAGGAAGAATGCATAGCCCTCGGCCAACCAGCCCAGCAGGCCCAGTGTCAGGGTCGGCAGCATCACCGCTGCGCCCGAGAACTGTTTTAGCGAGCGAGCGGCCATGCGAATACGGCCAAACAGGCGTGACCAGCGGCCGATGAATTTGTGTGTGTAGGTGACGAAGCTGGTCAGCAACGCGGGACGGGTGGCAATTACGGCCAGCCCGATTGCGATCAACGTCACGGGGAATGCACCCGAAATGCCAGTGGTGGTCAGTGACACGGATACTGCTAGTATGATTGCAATCGCGGTCAAGTCCGAGGCGCGGTCCATCAAAACCAGCGGAGCGGTGCGCTCAACCGCCCATCCGGCCTCGCGTTTCAGCCAACGCATGCGGATCAATTCGCCCACTCGGCCCGGGGTGACGCTCATTGCGAAACCGCCAAGGAAATGGCGCAAATCTTGCATAAGGGTTGTGGGCAGGCCCAAGCGCCGTGCAAACAAATGCCAACGAAGCCCGCGCAGCAGGTAGTTGGCCAGCGACAGGGCGAGCAATACAAATATGTTTGTCAGGGTCAGTTTGGCCAGCTGGGCTTTGGTCTCGTCCCAGCCGGTTGCAGCGGCAAGGCTGATCAATCCAAACAGCATCAGCGCCAACAGGCCACCCAAAAACAGCATATCGCGCCCGCGCCGTAGGCGTTGGATGGGCTGTGGGCCATTTTGGCTTTGTGTGCTGCTCATATACATTACCCGTCGTTTAGGGGTCAATTGAGGCAATAATATGAAGCTGTTTCTGAAAAGGGAACAATGTTGGTGGAGTTTATGGCTGTTATGACCCATCAGCGACACATTCCAAGTTCAGCTGCGGTGGATATGCAAATTTGTGACCTTTGTTGAACTTCCGTTCAGAGCCCAGAATGACACTTCGTAGGACGGCTTCATTTTGTGAAAGACTTGCTTGTTTCTAATACTTGTCCAATTATCGGAACGATATTTTATGAACAAAATTTTAGAGAACGATCCGAGGGAACCATGAAAGATTTGGACGAAATTTTGAATTGGCGAAGGTTGGATGAAAACGTCACCACGTCAGGTCAGCCTACCCTAGCACAACTATCCAAAATCCGAGATTTGGGTATCAGCCATATTATCAATCTAGGACCCCATTCAAGCAAAGACGCGCTTGATGATGAGGCTGCATCCGTCGCTGCTTTAGGCATTAATTATGCTTATATTCCAGTTGATTTCGAGAATCCGACGGAAGAGGATTTTTCGAATTTTTGCAAGGCATTTGATCAGACAAAGGATTGCAAGGTTCATGTCCATTGCATTTTCAATGCGCGAGTCACCGCCTTTTTTTTCCGTTATGCAAAAGCATTCTCTGTGGGATCAGAGCATGATGCATTCGCAATAATGGATAGTATTTGGAGACCCGGAGGAGTTTGGGCAAAATTTATTGGTAACCTCGAAAATGTTGAACAAAAGAACCAGTACTCCAATTTGGATTACTAATAGTTTTCCGGAAAGATTCCGTTACGAAGCGAATGGCGGAAAGGTCCGCTTAGCTGACTTACAACCCTTAATGCCTTTGCAAAGCAAAGGCAGCGCATGGACCTCGGGTTCCATTGCTGAATGCTCGTTCTAAACGAGGTTGGCTTGTGTCGCTTCAGCCATCTGTTCAGCTGACACGCCGGGGGCCAATTCAACCACCTTCAACCCGCCTTCAACCACATCCAACACGCCCAGATTGGTGATGATACGGTCGACTACGGATTTGCCTGTCAGTGGCAAGGTGCATTCCTTTAGGATTTTGGAATCGCCATGTTTGTTGGTGTGATCCATCACCACGACCACGCGGCCAACACCGGCCACCAGATCCATCGCGCCGCCCATGCCTTTGACCAGTTTGCCCGGGATCATCCAGTTGGCCAGATCACCGTTTTCGGCCACTTCCATTGCGCCCAAGATCGCCATCGCGATTTTGCCGCCACGGATCATCGCAAAGGACGCCGCGCTGTCAAAATAAGCGGTTTGCGGCAGTTCGGTGATGGTTTGCTTGCCCGCATTGATCAGATCGGCGTCGATGTTTTCTTCGGTTGGAAATGGGCCCATGCCCAACATCCCATTTTCGGATTGCAGCGTCACATTCACACCCTCTGGGATGTAGTTTGACACCAGCGTCGGGATGCCGATGCCCAGATTCACATACCAGCCATCTTGCAATTCTTGCGCGGCCCGTTCGGCCATTTGGTTACGATCCCACATGGTTTACCCTTTCGACACTGTGCGTTGTTCAATACGTTTTTCGTGATCACCCTGAATGATCCGGTGCACGTAAATGCCCGGCAGGTGGATCGCGTCGGGGTCCAGCGTGCCAACCGGCACGATTTCCTCAACTTCGACCACGCAAACCTTGCCACACATGGCGGCAGGTGGGTTGAAGTTGCGGGCGGTTTTGCGGAACATCAGGTTGCCGGTTTCGTCCGCTTTCCATGCTTTCACAATGGCCAGATCGGCAAAGATACCCTCTTCCATGATGTAGGTTTCGCCGTTGAAATCTTTGTGCTCTTTGCCGTCTGCGATCACCGTTCCAACACCGGTTTTGGTGTAGAAACCCGGGATGCCAGCACCGCCAGCGCGCATGCGTTCGGCCAATGTGCCTTGGGGGTTGAACTCCAGCTCCAACTCACCCGACAGATATTGGCGCATGAATTCTGCGTTCTCGCCCACGTAGGATGAGATCATCTTTTTGACCTGCTTGGTTTGCAGCAAAATGCCGATACCAAAGTCGTCAACGCCTGCGTTGTTGGACGCGAATGTCAGATCCTTGGTGCCAGCGTCTTTGATCGCGGCCAGCAGCAGTTCTGGAATGCCACACAGGCCAAAGCCACCCGCCGCAATGAACATGCCGTCCTGCAGCAGTCCATCCAGCGCCTCGGCGGCGGAGTTGAAAACTTTATTCATGTGGGGCTCCCGTCAATAATTCAGTTGAAATTATATGTGACGGGGGCAACCCAAAGAGTCAATCAACCCACTCAAGCTTTCTTAGCCGCAGGTTTCTTTTTTGCGGCAGGTTTCTTTTTGGCTGCGGGTTTCTTGGCTGCGGGTTTCTTTTTCGGCGCGGCTTTTTTGCGCCCGCCTTTGGCGGCTTTGGCTGTGATCAACTCAACCGCTATGTCCATGGTCACATTCGCAGGCTCCACGTCCTTTGGCAGAGTTGCGTTGACCTTGCCCCATTTCACATAGGGACCATAGCGCCCATCCATCACATTGACAGGACCACCTTCGGAAGGGTGTTCGCCCAACTCTTTTAGCGGTGCAGCCGCCGTGCGCCCGCGGCCACCACCTTTGGCCTTTTTCTCGGCGATCGCTTCAACGGCGCGGTTCATGCCCATGGTAAAGACTTCTTCGACGTCAGGAATGTTGGCGTATAGTTTTTGCTCTTTGCCATCCTCACCGACTGTTGTGTGCAAAACATATGGCCCATAACGCCCAAGGTTCGTGTGCACCGTGCCGCCTTCTGGATGATCGCCAACATACCGTGGCAGGCTGAGCAATGTCAGCGCCTTCTCCAAGGTCATATCTTCTTGTTGCCAGCCTTTGGGCAGGCTGGCCCGTGGTGGTTTTTTGACTTCTTCCGTGGGTTCGCCACGTTGCACATAGGGGCCGAACCGACCGGAACGCAGGCTGATTTCGTCGCCTTCATCCACACCCAGAACACGATCGGCATTGGCGTCATTGTCGCCGCCGATTGGGCGGGTATAACGGCATTCGGGGTAGTTGCCGCAGCCCACAAAACCGCCGGATTTAGAGGTTTTCAAATGCAGCTTGCCCTCACCACACAACGGGCAGACCCGTGGGTCGGTGCCATCTTCGCGAGGGGGGTACAGTGACGGTGCCAGAACGTCGTCCAGCACATCCAACACTTCGGAAATCCGCAATTCGCTGGTTTCGGAAATCGCGGCGTTGAAATCTTTCCAGAACCGATCCAGCACGTTTTTGTAGTTGCGCTCGCCGGCCGACACATCGTCCAGCTCTTCTTCTAGGTTGGCGGTGAATTCATAGCCGAC
>DEIK01000067.1:0-35885 GCA_002352425.1 Rhodobacteraceae bacterium UBA2776 | reverse complement strand
ATCGTGACCATGCGGCCCTTATCCTCGGGGAACAGGCGGTTTTTGTCTTTGCGCACGTATTCACGGTCTTGGATGGTGGTGATAACAGAGGCGTAGGTCGATGGGCGGCCAATGCCCAGTTCTTCCATGCGTTTCACCAATGTCGCCTCGGTGAAACGGGGCGGTGGTTGGGTGAAATGCTGCTCTGGTGTGACGCTGTCTTTGCCCGCGGCGTCGCCCTCGGCGACTTGTGGCAAACGCTTGTCGTCATCATCAACAACACTGTCGTCCCGGCCTTCTTCGTAGACCTTCATGAAGCCGTCAAACAACACGACTTGACCCGTTGCACGCATAACAACTTGCCCGTCGTCGCTGCCAACATCTACGCTGGTGCGTTCCATACGGGCCTGTTCCATTTGGCTGGCCAAGGTCCGCTTCCAGATCAGGTCATACAGCTTGCGCTGGTCCGCTTCTAACCGCGACAGGCTGGCCGCATCCACTGACATATCCGTTGGTCGGATACATTCGTGGGCTTCTTGGGCATTTTTGGCTTTGTTTTTGTAAACCCGTGGGCTGCTGGGCACGTAGTCCTTACCGTAGCGGCTCTCAATTTCGGCACGTGCGGCGGTGACGGCTTCCGGGGCCATGTCGATGCCATCGGTCCGCATGTAGGTGATGTATCCGGCCTCATACAGACGTTGCGCGGTGCTCATGGTTTGACGGGCGCCAAAGCTGAACTTGCGGCTGGCCTCTTGTTGCAGGGTCGAGGTCATGAAAGGGGCCGACGGATTGCGGTTGGCTGGTTTTGCCTCGACTTTTTGCACAGTTAAATCGCGGCTGGTGACGGCTTGGACGGCCAATTCAGCAGCAGTGGAGTTTTCCAGATCGAATTTGTCCAGCTTCTTGCCGGCCAGATGTGTCAGGCGAGCCTCAAAACTTTGGCCACGCGGGGTGGTCAGCGCGGCTTTGACGCTCCAGTATTCACGGGCGTTAAAGGCCTCGATCTCCATCTCGCGCTCAACGATCAAACGCAGGCAAACCGATTGCACACGGCCCGCCGATTTTGCGCCGGGCAGTTTGCGCCACAGCACAGGCGACAGGTTGAAGCCCACCAGATAGTCCAGCGCGCGTCGCGCAAGGTAGGCCTCAACCAACGGCATGTCGACTTGGCGCGGGTTTTTCATCGCCTCGGTGACGGCGGATTTGGTGATCGCGTTGAACACCACACGGCTGACGGGCGTGTCTTTTTTGATCGACTTGCGTTTGCGTAGAGCCTCTTCCAAATGCCAACTGATCGCCTCTCCTTCGCGGTCGGGGTCGGTCGCGAGGATCAGTTCGTTGTCGTCTTTTAGTGCATCAGCAATGGCTTTGACGTGTTTGCGAGAATCATAACCGACCTCCCATTTCATGGCAAAATCGTCATCCGTGTCGACCGATCCGTTTTTGGGTGGCAGGTCGCGGACGTGACCATAAGAGGCCAACACGGTATAGTTATCCCCTAGATATTTATTGATAGTTTTGGCTTTGGCTGGGGACTCGACGACAACTACAGGCATGAAATTCCTTTCAAATGCAAACGTAACTAATGGCGGCGCAAAAGAGAGGTGATCGGATGAAATGTCAATGGGTCAAAGTGAACAGGTTTAATGGGCGAGCGACAAAAGCCCGCCAGCGGCTCGTTTGATTTTACCGTCCAGTTCCAGATTCAGCAGTTCGGGCGTGATCTGCTGGCTGGGCATATCCAGATCGCGGATCAGCTGGTCCTCTGCGACGGGGCTGGGGCCAAGGCGTCCCAGAATTTCACTGTGCAGATTGGCGGTATCACGCAAACTGCGGACGGGCTGTTTGGCTATCTCGGGTGTGGGTTGATCAGCAGGTTGCATAGCTGGCTGATCAACCCCGATGGCATCAATTACATCAGCGGCAGATCTGACCAGTGTGGCCCCGTCGCGGATCAAAGCGTTGCAACCAAAAGCACGGGCATCAAAGGGATGTCCTGGCACCGCCAACACATCGCGCCCTTGATCCAGCGCATCCTTGGCGGTGATCAGGCTACCAGAACGTGCGGCGGCTTCGACCACGATCACAGCCTTGGCAAGGCCCGAAATGATCCGGTTGCGGCGTGGAAAATGGCGGGCTTGGGGTTGGGTGCCCATGGCGATTTCCGACAAGCGTAGACCGGATTTTCCGATGTCATCGGTGAGTTTGGCGTTTTCTTTGGGGTAGATAATATCGACACCGCCGGCCTGCACCGCAATGGTGCCGCTTTCCAGCGCGGCCAGATGGGCGGCTGTGTCGATGCCACGCGCCAACCCTGACACGACGACATAACCGGCCTCGGTTAACTCCTCAGCCAGTTTACGCGCCATTCGGGTGCCTAAGGACGACGCATTGCGCGCGCCCACCATGGCCACCATCGGGCGCGACATTATTGTGATGTCTCCGATGGCCCAAAGGATCGGGGGCGGGTCTGGAATGTCGGCCAATGCTGTGGGGTAATTTTCATCATTATAGCAGATCATGCGTGCGCCAGCGGCATTGGCTGCTTTGATCTCGGCAAGCGCCACGCCCTCGGGACAGATGCTATAATCTTGCACACAAGCATTACGGGCAATTTCGGGCAGTGCTTCAAGCGCGGCACGGGCATTTCCGCGTTCGCCCATCAGGCGAAAGAATGTCGAAACCCCAACGCGGCGAGAGCGCAACAGACGAAGCCACAACACCCGTTCTTCATTCGTCTCGGGTGGGGTGAGGGTGGGGTGAGAAGAGAATAAATCCTCAGGCATCATGACTCCGTCTATTTGCAGAATCAATATGGGGCCAAGATGGTTAACGGGGGATTAACCGACAATGAAATTCTTATTTTAGTTGTTTTGTCAGGATCAGGCAGGGCAGCAGGTAAGGCTCGTTGAGGGTTTGCAGCGGCACGTGTTTGACCACATCTCCGTCCCAGCCGTTTCGGCGATAAAAGGCCTGTGCGCGGGGGTTTTCGGGGATTACAGAAAGCTGCGCCAGCTCAATTCCAGCCGCCGCCAAACGTGTTTCGCCAGCCTTGATCAATGCGTTGGCAGCACCGGTGCCACGGGCGGCGGGGGAAACATAGAATTGATAAATCTCGTTCTCCAACACGGTGCAAAATCCGATTGGGGCGCCGATTGGGCCAACCACATCGGTGGTACCCAGCATCTTCTCCATACGAGCCCGTAGGCTGGCGCGGTCGCGTAAGTCTATGAGTTCATTGGGAACATAATCGGCGTGGGCCTCATGCCAGCCGTCATGCCAGATGTCGGTTAGGGCGTCCAAGTCTTCAATCGTGGCGGGGCGGGTGTCTGGCATGTCTGGGGCCGCGTGATGTGATTTCAGGCGCCGTTTTACATCACGAATGACGCGATTCCCATCGGTTATCACACCTTTTTTCACCATTTGGCTGTGAATGGCATTGGCGGAGTCCGCGTTAATATTCAGCACGGATTTTAACATAGTTGGGGTGCAGGTGTCGTGCATCGCCATTAGATAATTGGCCCAAGAAGTTGCCCCTGTCGATATGACGACGGGGGCGGCAACGGGGGCTGTTGCGGCGGCCGTCACAGCGCTGGCGGGCAGGGCTGGGGCGGCGAAAAGTGCGGCGAGGCGGGTGGTGAATTGGCGTCTGTTCATGAAGTGTATATAGGGCGCGCGGCGGTAATTGCGAGTGGTTCGCAAGAAAAAGTGGATTTTGGCGATATGGAAACCGTATGGATTGCGTATGGGTTTATACATACGCTGGGGTTGCGGTGGTGCTGGCGCTGCCGCATCATGGTTGAAAGGAAAAGGGTGAGGGATAAGGTGAGCGAGAAACTGAAAGACCCGAGTAAAGCGGCGCATGAGATTGTTGAGGTGCTTGAGGATGGCGATGCGATCCGCAATGACGGGGTGCGGCTGACGGCGGCGAATAAGAATCCGTGGTATGTTTTGGCGACGATATATGGGGAACAGGACGAGGGGGCGACATGGTTGTATCATGACAAGGAACTGGCCACAAAAAACAGACAGGCTTGGATCAATTGGTCTCGTGGGGGGCGTCCTTCACATGAGGTGGCTGAAATAAAAAATCTGCTACGAGGCCGCCTTGGGGACGAAACTGCTGAGTTGCCTGTACATCGGGGGAAAGCTGATTTTTCCAAAACTTTCTTTTCCAGACCTGTCTGTTTTGAGAAGTTTGAGTTTGGGATTGAATGTGACTTTAGCAAGGCCCATTTCGCAGGGAATATTCTATTTAATTCAGCTATTTTCAAGGGAAACGTGTTCCTTATTGAGGCGACTTTCAAAGGTATCGCTGATTTCAGGGGTGCCGTATTTAGGTTGTCCTCCAACTTTCGTTCGGCACTTTTTGAAGATGTCGCACTATTTGATTCTGCGATTTTCAAATCAAATGTGTGCTTTCAATCCGCAACGTTTTGCTCTGGGGTTGGTTTTGCGGGTGCAATTTTTGAGGGCGAAGCCCAATTTGATTGGTATGAATATAGCGGTGTTGGATATGAAAAAGCTTCTCACCCAGTCAGGTTTTTTGGAAAAGTGTCTTTCAACGCTGCCAAATTTCAATTCAAGACTCGATTTAATGATGCGCAATTTTTTAGGTATGTGCCTGAATTTCACGCAACGCAATTGTATGATGATACGGTGTTTCCAACTCCGAAAACCTATACGGACAACTGGCCCCAGTTAAAGGGCATAGATGAGAAGGAGGCCGCAGAGCAAAAACGCGCCTATAACCAGTTGCGGTTGTTTATGAACAAATCGTTGCAGATTGATGAAGAGCAGTTTTTTCATCGGCAAGAAATGCGTTGTAAGCGGGAGACCGAAGGCTGGCAGTACCGCTGGATTTATATGCTGTTTGAGGGCGCTTCGGATTATGGTAACAGTGTTTTAAAGCCTGTGTGGTGGTTATTTGTGATCTGGCTGTCTGGGGTGTTGGCCAAGCTGGAGGCGGTGCAAGGGGTATGGTATCCTGATTATCATTCGATCCCGTCTGCAATGGGCTGGAGCTTTGCCAATTTGTTTTCGTTCTTTGGGTTTTACCGTCGGTATTTCGCAGATGAAAAGTCGGATTGGGTTTTGCAATTATTTAGTGCGACGCAGACGGTATTGGGGTTTGTATTGCTGTTTTTTCTGGGCCTTGGGTTAAGGAACCGGTTCAGGTTGCGGTAGAAGGCACCTCCGTCATTTTTGCGGGTTTAGCCAGCGCCGCCGACCGTGATGCCGCCGATCATCAAGGTGGGTTGCCCGACACCCACGGGCACCCATTGCCCCGATTTGCCGCAATTGCCGATGCCGGGGTCCAGTGCCATGTCGTTACCGATGGCGCGGATCTGTTTCATGGCGGCGGGGCCGTCGCCGATCAGGGTGGCCCCTTTGACAGGCGCGCCGATTTTGCCGTTTTGCACGCGGTAGGCTTCGGTGCAGGAAAACACGAATTTACCATTGGTGATGTCGACTTGGCCGCCGCCAAAGCCGACGGCGTAAATTCCGTCCTTAAGGTCTGCGATGATGTCGGCTGGGGCCGCGTCGCCACCCATCATGATGGTGTTGGTCATGCGGGGCATGGGCGCGTGGGCGTAGCTTTCGCGCCGTCCGTTGCCGGTGGGTGCGACCCCCATGAGGCGGGCGTTTTGGCGGTCTTGCATGTAGCCGACCAGAATGCCGTCCTCTATCAGGGTATTTTTGCCCGATGGGGTGCCTTCGTCATCAAAGCTGATGGAACCGCGTCGATCGGGGATGGTGCCATCGTCAATCACGGTGACGCCTTTGGCGGCCACTTGGGTACCGATCAGGCCGGAGAAGGCCGAGGTGCCTTTGCGGTTGAAGTCGCCCTCAAGCCCATGGCCGACGGCCTCGTGCAACAGGATGCCGGGCCAGCCATTGCCAAGCACGATGTCCATTTGGCCAGCAGGGGCAGGGACGGCCGATAGGTTGACCAGCGCGATGCGCAGGGCTTCGCGTGCCACCGGTTCCCAGTGGGCGCGCTCGATCAGCATGGTCAGGCCCGCGCGGCCGCCACCACCCATGCCACCGCTTTCACGGCGGCCATTTTCCTCGACGATCACCGAGATATTGACGCGGGACATCGGACGAACATCGCGCATTATGCCGCCCTCGGGGCGCAGAATTTCGATTTCTTGAAGGCTGGCGGCGATGGTGGCCGAAACTTGGATCACGCGCTTGTCGAGGGCGCGGGCGAAGGCGTCGATTTCGCGCAGGGTGTCGATTTTGATCGGAAAGCTGGCGTCATCCATCGGGTTTTGATCAGTGTAGAGGCGTTGGTTGGTTAGGGTCGGCGGCTCGGCCCATGTGCCGCCACCGTCGCCCACCGCCAAGCGTACTGTTTGGGCGGCGCGTTTGATGGCAGTTTCCGAGACTTCGGAGGCGTGGGCGTACCCGGCGGTTTCGCCTTTGACGGCACGCAGACCGAACCCCTCGGAGGCATCAAAGCTGGCGGTTTTCACAACGCCATCATCAAAGGAAATCACTTCGGAGCGGCGGCGCTCAAGATAGAGTTCGCCGTCGTCCGCACCGGTGGTCACCTCGCGCAGCAATGCAAGGGTTTGATCCATATCAAGTTTGTTTTCGAGCGGGCGAAATTTGGAATCCGGCATTGGTGGCGTCCTTTATTTGCAAAAAACTACATAAAAGCGGCTGAATGTAGGCTGTGTGGTCTTGATCTTGATAGGTCTAATATGGTCTTACGAACGGGAGAAACAATATGATTTATGTCGCCGAAGGTTTGATATAGATCAAGATGTGTGAATGATATACTAGGTTATGGCCAATCATAGCCGATCTAACAGGGACAGAACATGCGCTTTTTTACAATGCTATCAGGCCTTTGGACCGCAGCTTTCGTTGCATTCACGGGTTTTGCCGCGTCGGCACAGGATGCTCTTCAAGGGCTTGAAGTTGTTGGTAAACCGATTCCCGGTGGTTTGAATTTCCAGCCGGCCAGCTCGTCGATCATGAAAGATTTGGTCTGGCTGGACAATATGGTGCTGTGGATCATCACCGTGATCAGTATTTTCGTTACGATCCTGCTGTTGATCGTGATCTTTCGCTATAACCGCAAGGCCAACCCGACACCGGCGCGTTTCACGCATAACTCGCCGATTGAAATCGCTTGGACCATCGTGCCGATCATTATTCTGGTGTTCATCGGTGCGTTCTCGCTGCCGGTTTTGTTCAACAGCCAAGAAATTCCTGAAGGTGATCTGACCATTAAAGTGACCGGCAACCAATGGTTCTGGAGCTATGAATATGTGGATGACGGTTTGGAATTCGACAGCCTGATGCTGGAGCGTGAAGAACTGGCTGAATACGGCTACAATGACGACGAATACCTGCTGGCAACGGATACGGCTGTGGTCGTGCCGGTTGGCAAAGTCGTTGTGATGCAAATCACGGGGTCTGATGTGATCCACTCTTGGGCGATGCCAGCCTTTGGCGTCAAGCAAGACGGCGTTCCTGGTCGTTTGGCGGAGCTTTGGTTCAATGTTGACAAAGAGGGCGTCTATTTCGGTCAGTGTTCCGAGCTGTGCGGCAAGGACCATGCCTATATGCCGATCACGGTCAAAGCTGTGAGCCAAGAGAAATATGACGCATGGCTGGTGGGCGCGAAAGAAGAATTCGCAAACGTACCCCAGCCTGTCAACGTTGCATCGAACTAAGATCAGATGAGTGATGCAAGCCTAAATACGCAGGATTTCAGCAATGATGCCAGCTTTGGCGACTTCTTTGCGCTGCTGAAACCACGGGTGATGTCACTGGTGGTGTTCACGGCCTTTGTCGGGCTGTTGGTTGCGCCGACCTCTGTGCATCCTGTCGTCGGCTTTGCTTCAATCCTGTTCATCGCCATTGGCGGCGGTGCGTCAGGGGCCCTGAACATGTGGTGGGAGGCGGACGTTGATGCGGTGATGAAGCGCACGCAAGGCCGCCCGATTCCATCAGGCAAAGTCACGCCGGGTGAAGCCAAAGCGTTCGGCATTACCTTGGCGGCGATGGCTGTCGT
Source organism: Rhodobacteraceae bacterium UBA2776 (assembly GCA_002352425.1). GTDB lineage: Bacteria > Pseudomonadota > Alphaproteobacteria > Rhodobacterales > Rhodobacteraceae > Profundibacter. The sequence goes on along the minus strand of DEIK01000067.1, from coordinate 27,871 downwards.
TATGCTGGGTCTGGCGGCAAATCTGGCTGCGGCTGGCATTTTGGCTTTCACGATCTTTTTCTACGTTGTCGTTTATACAATGGGTTTAAAACGCGTTACGCCGCAGAACATCGTGATCGGTGGCGCGGCTGGTGCTTTTCCTCCGATGATTGGCTGGGCTGTGGCCACGGGCGGTGTTTCGATTGAAAGCGTTCTGATGTTTTCAATCATCTTTATGTGGACCCCACCGCATTTCTGGGCGCTGGCCCTGTTTATGAACGATGATTACACCAAAGCAGGCATTCCGATGTTGCCCGTGGTGCGCGGTCGTCGTTCGACCCGAAATCACATTCTGGTCTACACGTTGTTGCTGGCACCGGTTGCGATTGGCGCGGCTTTTACCTCGATCGGCGGACCTGTTTATCTGACGGCTGCTGTGGCGTTGAACCTGTGGTTCATTGCGGGGGCCGTGAATATCTGGCGCCGTGACGAGGACGCAGCCATCGCCGACAAATACCGCGCCGAGCGCAAGTTTTTCCGCGTCTCGTTGTTGTATCTGTTCTTGCACTTTGGTGCGCTATTGGCCGAGGGCGTTTTGCGCAGCTTTGGCATTGGGGGCTGGTAACATGGCGATTGCAAAAGAACACGAGATGCACAAACGCCGTTTCAACCGCAACATGGGCGTAGGCCTGACGTTGCTGGCCTTTGTGGCGTTGGTCTATGGGTTGACGGTGGCCAAGATGCAAACCGGCGACATGATGGAAGCCAACGACCATTCGCCCCGCGTGAGCGTTACGCCAGCGGAGCCAACCGAATGAGCCAGATGAGCGGCAATAAGAAAACCGTTTTGCAAACTGTTGCAGTGGTTGTGGTGATGGGCAGCCTCGCATGGGCGTCGGTGCCGTTCTACAACTGGTTCTGTAGCGTCACAGGCTTTGGCGGCACCACAGGTGTTGCGGAGGCGGGCTCGGACACAGTGTTGGAGCGTAAAATGACGATCCGTTTTGACGCCTCCAAAGATCGCGGCATGCCTTGGGAATTCAAACCCATGGTGCGCGAGATGGAATTGAAGATCGGTGAGACTGGGCTGGCATTTTACGAGGCCTACAACCCGACCGACCGCCCAATCGCAGGCACGGCCAGCTATAATGTTGTGCCCTATGATGCTGGCGGATTTTTCACGAAAATCGACTGCTTTTGTTTTGAAGAACAGGTGCTACAACCTGGCGAGCGGGTACAAATGCCCGTGACGTTTTATGTCGATCCCGAAATTGTTGACGACCGCGATGCGAAATACATTCACCACATCACGCTGTCTTATACATTCCACGAAACTGAACTGCCAAAGGTCGAGGCGCGTTTGATGCCCGAGACACTAGGCCAATAGTAACTATCCCGAAAACAGGGGGACGCCGAATGGCACACGAAAAGAACCACGACTATCACATTCTGGAACCATCAATCTGGCCATTTCTAGGCGCTCTGGCTGCGTTCGTCATGATGGGCGGCGCGGTTTATTACCTTGCTGACGGTGGCCCTTGGGTCTTCTTCGCCGGTTTTGTGGCCGTTCTTTATGTCATGTATGGCTGGTGGGCTGAAGTTGTCCATGAGGGCCAAACAGGTGATCACACCCCTGTTGTGCGGATCGGGCTGCGCTATGCGTTTGTTTTGTTCATCATGTCAGAAATCATGTTCTTTGTGGCATGGTTCTGGGCGTTCTTTAAGTCGGCGCTTTATCCGATGGGACCAGATTCGCCCAAGATTGATGGGGTTTGGCCACCGGTTGGCATCGAGACGTTTGACCCTTGGCATTTGCCGTTGATCAATACGCTAATCCTGTTGTTGTCTGGGGCGGCGGCCACATGGGCGCACCACGCTTTGGCGCATGAGAACAACCGCAAGGATATGGCAACGGGTCTTGCCGTCGCGATTGGTTTGGGTGCGATTTTCACCGTATTTCAGGCTTATGAGTATAGCCACGCAGCCTTCGGGTTTACCGATGGGATCTACCCCTCGACGTTCTTTATGGCGACTGGTTTTCACGGCTTTCACGTGATTGTCGGGACCATCTTTTTGGCGATCTGTTATTTGCGTCTGAAGAAAGGCCACTTTACGCAAGAGGCGCATGTCGGGTTTGAGGCCGCGGCATGGTATTGGCACTTTGTTGATGTTGTATGGCTATTCCTGTTTTGCGCCGTCTACATCTGGGGTGGCTAAGTAAAGATTTCTTGCGCTCCGCGCGGGGATATTTATAGAACAATGATAAAGCGCGGGGCCTGTGTCTCGCGCTTTTGTTTTTGAAAGAGGTCACTTGAGGAAAAGCATCATCATAGCGCTGTTGTTCGGGGTGGTCGGGGCTGGCATTTTGGCAAGCCTTGGCATGTGGCAACTGAGCCGGATGCAGTGGAAAGCTGGTATGTTGGCGCAGATTGAGGCGCGGATTGGCAGCGCAGCTGTGCCGGTGCCTGTGGCAGTTGATGCGGTGCGGGATCAGTATTTACCGGTGCGCATGACAGGGCGGATACTGCCTGAGGAAATTCATGTGTTGGCCTCGGTGAAAAAGATGGGGGCGGGGTTTCGTATCATCTCGACCTTTGTGGGGATGGATGGTCGCCGGGTGATGCTGGACCGCGGATTTGTAGCGATCACGGCCAAGAATGCGTTGCGACCCGAAGTTGCGGCCGAGATTGTTGGCAATTTGCATTGGCCTGACGAGATCAACAGCGCGACGCCTGTACCGGATCTGGACGCGGGGATTTGGTTTGCTCGTGATGTTGTGGCGATGGCAAAGGCGTTGAGGACGGAACCCCTGTTGATTGTGCAGCGTGAAAGCAGTGAGGCCCATCTCGTGACCAGCCCGTTTCCGGTGACCAGCAGTGGCATTCCGAACCGCCATTTGGAATATGTGGTGACATGGTTTGGACTGGCGCTTGTATGGTTGGGGATGACAGCGTATCTGATCTGGCGTATCAGGCGCAAAGAACAATAAAGGCAAATTGACATGCGATATATATCGACCCGTGGCCAAGCGCCCGATCTGAGCTTTGAAGAGGCGATGCTGACGGGGTTGGCGCGTGACGGAGGGCTTTATGTGCCTGCCGAGGTTCCGGTGATGTCGCAGGCCGATATCGCCGCATTGGCCGGTTTGTCCTATGAAGAAGTTGCCTACCGCGTGATGCGCCCCTTTGTTGAGGGCAGTTTTGGTGACAGCGAGTTTGCGGATATAATTGGGCGGGCCTATGACGGGTTTGGCCATGATGCGCGCGCGCCGATGGTGCAATTGGGGGCAAACCATTTCCTGCTTGAACTGTTCCACGGCCCGACCTTGGCGTTCAAAGATTTCGCCATGCAGATGATAGGGCAACTGTTTGAGGCAGCCCTGAAAAAGCGCGATGAGCGGGTGACGATTGTCGGGGCGACCTCGGGCGATACGGGGTCCGCCGCGATCGAGGCTTTTGCCGGATTGGACGCGGTCGATGTGTTCATCATGTATCCGCATGGCCGCGTGTCCGAGGTGCAACGCCGCCAGATGACAACACCGACTGACGCCAACATTCATGCGTTGGCCGTGCATGGCGATTTCGATGATTGCCAAGCCCGCCTTAAGGATATGTTCAACGATTTTGACTTTCGCGACGGGGTAAAACTGGCCGGTGTGAACTCGATCAATTGGGGCCGCGTTTTGGCGCAGGTGGTTTATTACTTCAGCGCGGCGACCGCATTGGGCGCACCCCTTCGCAGCGTCAGTTTCACGGTGCCGACAGGCAATTTTGGTGATATCTTTGCGGGCTACATTGCACGCAAAATGGGCTTGCCGATTGACAAGCTGGTGATTGCAACCAATCAAAATGACATCCTGCACCGCACCCTGCAAACGGGGGCCTACAGCACCAAGGGTGTGACGCCTTCGATCAGCCCGTCGATGGACATTCAGGTGTCGTCCAATTTTGAACGTGTGTTGTTTGATGCCTATGGGCGCGACGGCGGGGCTGTGAGCCAAGTCATGGATGAATTGAAGTCCGGCGGCGAATTCAAAATCTCGCAGGGGGCGATCGACGTGCTGCGCGAGACCTTTACCTCGGGTCGTGCCTCCGAAGCTGAAACATCTGCCACAATCAAGGACATGCTGATGCGTACGGGCGAGGTGCTATGCCCGCATTCCGCCGTTGGCGTGAAGGTCGCTGAAGAACACTTGGGCGCCGAGCCGATGATCACGCTGGCCACGGCACATCCCGCCAAATTTCCGGCCGCTGTGGAAGCAGCCTGCGGCCTGCACCCGGCTTTGCCGGCCCGTATGCAGGACTTGTTTGAGCGGCCCGAGCGGTTTACCGAAGTTGCCAATGACTTGAATGAGCTGACCACTTTGATCCGCGGGCGTACAAAACAGTGAGCGTTGAATTTCACACGCTGAACAACGGGTTTCGCATCGTCACGGAAAACATGCCGAGCCTGGAATCTGCGTCGCTGGGGATATGGGTTACAGCGGGCGGCCGCCACGAGCGGCTAGAGCAAAACGGCATTGCGCATTTTTTGGAACATATGGCGTTCAAGGGGACTAAGACCCGTAGCTCGTTGCAAATTGCCGAGGCTATTGAAGACGTTGGCGGCTTTATCAACGCCTACACCAGCCGCGAAATGACCGCCTATTACGTGCGTGTTTTGGGACAGGACGTTGGGCTGGGGTTGGACGTGATCTCGGACATTTTGTTGAACCCTGTGTTCGATCCAAAGGAAATCGAAGTCGAGCGCGGCGTGATTTTGCAAGAAATCGGCCAATCGTTGGACACACCGGACGACGTGGTTTTTGATTGGCTGCAAGAGGTGTCTTATGCGGGGCAATCCATTGGGCGCACGATCTTGGGGCCGGATGAGCGCGTTAAGGCGTTTAACCGCACCGATTTGCAAGGATTTGTGGCCGAGCGTTACGGCCCGTCGGAAATGATACTGTCTGCCGCAGGGGCCGTGGACCACGATAAAATTGTGGCCGAGGCTGAGCGGCTGTTTGGCCATCTGGCCCCACGTCCCAGCGCGCCAGTCGATCTGGCGCGGTTCACAGGGGGCGAGCGGCGCGAGGTCAAAGACCTTGAACAAGCGCATTTCACTATGGCGTTGGAGGGACCGGATTATCGCGACCCCGAGATTTATACAGCGCAGATTTTTGCCTCGGCTTTTGGTGGCGGTATGTCATCGCGATTGTTCCAGGAAGTGCGTGAAAAACGCGGATTGTGCTATTCGATTTTCGCACAGGCAGGCGCCTTTGCCGACAGTGGCATGATGACGATTTATGCGGGCACCAGCGGCGAGCAATTGGGCGAATTGGCCACCCTTACGGTGGATGAAATCAAGCGCGCCAGTGACGATATGACCGACGCCGAGGTCGAGCGAGCACGCGCCCAGATGAAAGCCGGGCTGTTGATGGGGCTGGAAAGCCCTGCCAATCGGGCCGAGCGTTTGGCGCGGCTGGTGGCGATCTGGGATCGCGTACCGCCATTGGCGGAAACCGTGGAAATGATCGAGGCGGTGGACACCCGTAAAGTGCGTGATTTCGCGGGCGGGTTGGTAAAGGCCGAGGTCGCGATGGCGCTATATGGGCCGGTGCAGGACGCACCAAGCCTGGCAGACCTAAAAGCACGACTGGTGGCCTGATGCTGAACCGGCGGCGCAAAATTCGCATTCAGACCGAGCGGATGATTTTGCGCGCCCCGCAGCACTCAGATTTTCGCAGTTGGGTTGCCTTGCGCAAAGCCAGCCAAGGATTTTTAACCCCGTGGGAACCGACCTGGAGCAAGGACCATCTGTCGCGCAAGGGGTTTAGCAATCGGGTTTATTGGTCGCATCGCTCGTTGAACGCGGGCTCGGCAATGCCGGTGTTTTTGGAGCGACGGCGTGATGGTGTGTTGTTGGGGGCGATCACGCTGGACAATATTCGGCGCGGGCCAGCGCAGGCTGGAACGATGGGCTATTGGATCGGCGAAACCTTTGCCCGCGAAGGGTTCATGTCCGAGGCAATTGCGGCTCTTGCGCATTACGCGTTTACGACGCTGGATTTGAGCCGGATCGAAGCGGCGTGTCTGCCCGAAAATAAACCTTCGCGTGGGGTGTTGGAAAAGTCGGGGTTCAAATACGAGGGCGTGGCGCAATCCTATTTGCAAATCGACGGGCGCTGGCGCAATCACGTTCTCTATGCCAATCTGCGCAGTGATCGACGTGGCAAAACGGATGTGGGCTGATGCTGAATGCTGTAAGCGACGAATTTGAGGCGCGGCTGCGTGAGGCGTTGCCCAGAGCGGTTTTTCGACCGCTGACTGCGAAATACTTGGAAGAACCGCGCGGGCGGTATGCGGGTGTTTCGGGACTGTTGTTGACCCCTTCGAATGTGGACGAGGTTGCTTATATTGTACGAGCTTGTGCCGCGGCGCAGGTGGGCGTTGTGCCCTATGGCGGCGGCACGGGGTTGGTTGGCGGGCAGGTGATGCCTGCGGGGCCAGCACCGGTGATATTGTCGCTGGAACGGATGAACGCGGTGCGCGATGTCTGGGCCGATGAGAACGTGTTGGTGGCCGAAGCCGGCGCAATTTTACAAGATGTTCAGGGCGCGGCAGAGGCCGTGGGGCGGCTGTTTCCGTTGTCTTTGGCCTCCCAAGGGTCGTGCCAGATTGGGGGCAATCTGGCGACCAATGCGGGCGGTGTGAATGTGTTGCGCTATGGAAATGCGCGCAATCTGTGTTTGGGGCTGGAAGCGGTGTTGCCAAGTGGTGAGATTTGGCACGGGTTAAAGCGGCTGCGCAAGGATAACACCGGCTATGATTTACGCGACTTGCTGATCGGGGCCGAGGGGACGTTGGGGGTGATCACGGCGGCCTCTTTGCGGTTGTTTTCGCGACCGGCAGATGAAGGTGCGGCATTGATGGTTGTGCCTGATCCAGCGGCGGGTCTGGCGTTGCTGGGCTTGGCGCAGGACCATTGCGGCGAGGCGGTTTCAGCGTTTGAGCTGATCAACGGAATGGGGCTGCAGTTTTTGGCAGAGACGATGCCGGGCGTGCGGTTGCCATTCGCGGATGTACCGGAATGGATGGTGCTGGTTGATCTGGGTGTGGCACGTGGGCAGCAGGCCAGCGCGATGCTGGAGGCGCTGTTCGCCGATGCACATGAGCGCGGTTTGGTTCTGGACGGGTTGGTGGCGCACAATGAAGCGCAGCGGGCGCAGTTTTGGGCGGTGCGCGAGAGCATTCCAGAGGCCAACAAACGGGTCGGTTCGATCGCATCGCATGATGTTTCGCTGCCGTTGTCCGCGGTGCCCGAGTTTGTTGCACGCGGTGGTGCGTTGCTGGCGAGGGTTGGGGATTTCAGGATCAATTGCTTTGGGCATTTGGGTGATGGCAACCTACATTACAACATGTTCCCAAATGCAGGGCAGAGCCGTGATGATTTCGCGGATATGCGTGGGGAAATCACTGAAGTCGTGCATGATTTGGTGGCCGATATGGGGGGGTCATTCAGTGCCGAACATGGCATTGGCCGCATGAAGGTAGCAGATTTGGCGCGCTTTGGGCCTCCGGCTAAACTGACAATGATGCGCAATATTAAGGGCGCATTTGATCCGGTCTGGATCATGAACCCAGGCGTATTGTTCGACGCTTAAGTGTCGCCGCGTGCGGCTTTGAGGGCAAACACCTCGGCCCGTGAGATCCACTCATATTTGGTGTCTTCCAACGGATTGCCCCAAAACAGGCGACCCGCGTTGCGCCAAGGGTCCAGCACCAATCCGTCATTCATTGCATCACCTTTGGCGCTGACGATGACGGTGCTGTGGTCGATCCGAAGCGCGACTTCGGAGTTGCCAATGGCGCGATGTAAGTCAAGCGTTACAAACTGTTCTTGAGCCAGACGTGTTTCCATATCTTGGGCCCAATGCCAGCACAGCCCACGCGGGCGCCTGCCGCGGTTGACCTTGATGTTGTGGATCAAAGGGGAATCGGTAATCTGGTACTCGCGGGCCAACTGCAAAGGATAATTAAAGGCGATATCGGCGGCGCGTGCGGCCTCGGCCGGGTCCACATTGGGGCCAAGCGCCTGAATGGCGCGGGCCAATTCGTTGATCTGGGCCTGAGAGGCTTGGGGTGGACCGTTTGCGGGCACAGAGGTGCATCCGGCGATGATCAGGAAGGCCAATACGGACAATAGGCTTGTGGCTTTTCTAAACATCATTGCTCCAGTCAACGCGCTACAAAACTGATTTTGAAAATGGGTAACCCCATTGGCGTAGGATGTCTAGGATCGGCTGGCCTGGGCCGCCTGTTTCGGGTCACAATTTGGCGAGCCTGTGGAGCATTGCCGAGATTGAGAGACCTATTTGGTTTTGGTGAATGATGTTGGGTCGAGCAGGTCAATTTGTCTAGGTCTCCCAAACCAGACGTGCCTCGCAACGCGGCGTAATGCAGGTGCATAGGATCACGCGATCCAGTCAATTTGGCGGTGCCATTGGTCGTGGTGCTTTGGGTGAGCGTTTGGACGCCGCCGGTTTTCAAAGGAACATTGTCGCTAAACAAGTGAACGCCCCGTCGGGGGTGACGGGACGCTCTTCTTTGTTTTGCAAACAGAGTCTGCTCCCAGCAGACAAGTTCTGTTTAGCGTGATTCTGATTAAGGAAGGGTTACAAGTCAAAGTTGTGGCCTGGTTTGGCAGTCAAGGTGGCGCAATTTGCATTCAAGGAAACATAGCGCACTCCGAAAGTGGGCGAGTTATGGTGCTTTTTAATGTGAAGTGCAGATTGCGCTATGCGCCCTCGAACTCGCATAGGACATTCACATCCATGCCCATGTTCTCAAGCACTTTGCGCCCGCCGAGTTCTGGTAGATCAATGATGAAAGAGGTCGAGACGATCTCGCCACCCAGACGTTCAATCAATTTGATGCCTGCCGCCGCGGTGCCACCAGTGGCCAGCAGGTCATCGACCACCAAAATGCGTTCGCCTGCTTTGATAGAGTCGTCATGCATTTCCATCACGGCTTCGCCATATTCCAGCGTGTAGGCCTCGGAGATCGTAGCACCGGGTAATTTGCCTTTTTTGCGGATCGGCACAAAGCCGACAGTCAGTTGGTGGGCAATGGCGCCACCGAGGATAAAACCGCGGGCTTCAAGCCCGACAACCTTGTCGATTTGCATACCCGCGTAGGGGTGCAACATTTGGTCGATCGCCATGCGAAAACCGCGCGGGTCGGCAAACAGCGTGGTGACATCGCGAAACATGATGCCCTCATGGGGGAAGTCAACGATGGTTCGGATGTAGTCTTTGACGGTTTTCATTTCGGCTGTCCTTCGGTGAGCATGGGCATCAGGGATTCCAGTGGTCCCCGTCGGTTGATACGCAACCAAGCGCGGGCATACAACGCCGTTAATGTCGCAAAGGCGATTGATATGGCAAAAACCATTGGCGAAGTGAGGGAACCGTCAAGTTTGCCGATGGCCTCGAGAATGCCCAATCGCGCCTTTATTTGTCTGGCTGATCGTCGCGTCAATTTTTTTAACGCCATGCTGTTGCGCCTGCTTTGACGTGGCCGCAAACAGGGCGCGGCCTATGCCACTGCGCCCTTTACCCGTCTTCGCATAGGTCCCAATTACACCCCAACCAGGCGTGACGTCATAAGCATTGCCGGTTACCGCCAACTTTAAGGATTGAAATCCCAAGATATCCCCAGCCCTATTCACTGCCACCAAACAAGATATCTGGTCTGGATGCTCAATATAAAACGCGCGGACATGGTCAGGATCACGGGCGCGATCGCTTCCCCACAGTGTCAGAATTTCCGACAGAATGGCGCTCATGGCGGGGGCGTTCTCAGCCACGGCAGCCCGAACAGATATAACGGAGCCATCGGTCATGGGGTCATCACCCAACGGCTCACATCACCCGAAACGTTGTCCCAGGCCCCCTCAACCAATGCACGCCCCAAAATCCGAGCCGGATCGGTTGGCGGCGGCATCACCACGCCAATTAACGGATCAAACCCGAACCGCGTGTAATAAGGTGCGTCGCCAATCAGCATAACCCGTTGCCAGCCGGCTTGAACCGCAACCGCCAAACTTTCGCGGATCAAAAAGCCACCCAAACCCTCGCCTTGGCGTGTCGGGTGAACCGCAACCGGCCCCAGCAACAAGACCGCGTCCCCACCGACCAAAACCGGCCAATAACGGATCGCACCACCCAAAATGCCATCTGTGTCGCGTGCCACCAAAGAGAGCGCCGCCACAGGGTCCACTCCGTCACGCAACCGATAGGACGACAGCGCTTCACGACCGGGGGCAAAGCACAGATCATACAGGGCCTCAACCTCCCACCAATCGTCCAATGTCTCTTGCTTAAGCCCAATCACGCCGCACGCCTCACCTTTGCTGTTCACCGCCCTAGCATAGCACAATCGCCGGATCAAACAGCTGGCAGCAGTTGACGTTTGTGGTCACCAATGCGATGCACCAATTCGCAAACAGACTTCAGGGAACACGCGCCATGTTTTACCAACCCAATGACGGGTATTCATTGCCCCACAACCCGTTTTCGGCCATCGTTTCGCCCCGCCCTATTGGCTGGATCTCGACACGAGGCGCGAACGGTGTCGATAACCTCGCGCCCTATTCGTTTTTCAACGCCATCGCCTATGAGCCACCGCAGGTGATGTTCGCCTCCACCGCTCAAAAACCGGGCCGCCATATGGGCAAGGACAGCGTCGCCAATATTGACGAAACCGGTGTGTTTTGCGTCAACATTGTCTCTTACGCGATGCGCGACGCAATGAACGCCACTTCGGCCAGCAATCCCCCCGGCGAGGACGAGTTCAGTCACGCCGACATTGCCCGTGTCGAGTGCGAAACCATCGCCTGCGCAAAGGTCGCCAACGCGCCCGCCGCGCTGGAATGCAAGGTGACACAAATCATCACCTTGGCGGGCGAACACAACTTTATGGTAATGGGTGAAGTCACCGGCGTTCACCTGCATGACGACTGTGTGGTGGACGGCATTTACGACGTCACCAAAGCCCAACATCTTGCGCGTCTAGGGTACCGTGATTACGTCCACGTGAAAGAGGTGTTCAGTCTAACGCGCCCCGAATAATCCCGGGGCTTTGACTTTTAAAAGGGTCTTGTGGCAGGCTGCGCAACACTTATGCACACTAAGAAAGCCAACCTAAAATGAGTCTAAATTCAAAGCCCAGCCTGTCCTTCTGGTACGATTTCGCAAGCACCTACAGCTATGTCGCCGCCATGAGAATCGAGGATATGGCCAAGGTCAGCGGCGTCACCGTAAACTGGAAACCTTTCCTGCTCGGCCCCGTGTTCGCGGCTCAAGGCTTGGCGGATTCGCCCTTCAATATTTACCCGATCAAAGGGGCCAATATGTGGCGCGATATGGCCCGTATTTGCGAGCGCGAAAATATCCCCCTTCAACGCCCCGGCATTTTCCCAGCCAATTCCGTGCTGGCCGCAAAACTGGCTATGGTCGGTGGGGTCGACGGCTGGATCGCCGGCTTTTCGCGCGCCGTTTACACCGCCAATTTCGCACATAACCAGGATATTTCAAAATCCGAGACCCTCATTGAAATTCTAACCAGCATGGGCCTAAACCCCCAAGAGGTGTTTGAACGTGCAAACGGCCCAGAGGGCGCAGGCCTGCGTCAACAAACCGAGGATGCTATCAAAAATGGCGTTTTTGGCGCCCCCAGTTTTCAAGTCGGGGCAGAACTATTCTGGGGGAATGATCGCTTGGAGCATGCCATCGACTGGGCGCTTTCGCATAGGTAAACTCAGGCACAAACGCGGTCATCACAACCTCGTATAGTGCCCAAAAACGCGCCGCAGCCGCCGTTTCTCCACTTTCCCCTGCCTTTGGTCTGGTGCATTATCCACGCCAAACCAACAGGGAAAAATCATGACAGACACAGTGATCGGTATCATCGGCGGCTCGGGCGTTTACGACATTGACGGATTACAGGACGCAAATTGGCAGAGCGTCAAAACCCCGTGGGGTGATCCTTCAGACGACATCCTGACTGGCACGCTGGACGGCGTCAAAATGGCATTCCTACCCCGCCACGGGCGCGGCCATGTCCATTCCCCGACCACCGTTCCTTACCGCGCCAATATTGATGCACTCAAACGTCTGGGCGTCACAGATGTAATATCGGTCTCGGCTTGTGGGTCGTTCCGTAATGAAATGGCCCCCGGTGATTTTGTGATCATAGACCAGTTCATCGACCGTACAATCGCGCGTGAAAAATCATTCTTTGGCACAGGCTGCGTAGCGCATGTATCGGTCGCGCACCCAACCTGCCCGCGCCTGTCAGATGCCTGCGAAACAGCCGCCAAAGACGCCGACATCACCGTGCATCGCGGCGGCACCTATCTGGCAATGGAAGGCCCGCAATTTTCCACGTTGGCCGAAAGTAAAATGTACCGCGAAGTCTGGGGCGCGGACGTCATCGGCATGACCAACATGCCAGAAGCCAAGCTCGCCCGCGAGGCCGAGCTTTGCTACGCCTCGGTTGCAATGATCACCGATTATGACAGCTGGCACCCGGATCACGGCGAAGTCGACGTTGCCGAGATCATCAAAACCCTGATGGGCAACGCCGACAAAGCGCGCAATCTGGTCGCTCGTTTGCCAGCCTTGCTGGGTACCCGACGTGATCCCTGCGCGCACGGCTGTGACCGCGCCCTCGAATATGCCATCCTCACCGCGCCAGACGCTCGCGATCCGGCGCTGATTTCTAAACTCGATGCCGTGGCCGGGCGCGTGTTGGGCTAAGCCACCGCGTAGCATTCTCGGGGTAGGGGCTGCGGAAACTTTTCCGATACGCCAGCCCTATGACCCGTTTCAATACCATCCCCGCACAGACCCGTGGCATCCTGCTGATGATCGCCGCGATCTTTGCTTTTTCCTTGCTGGACCTCGCCGCCAAAGTCCTGACCGAATGGGCCGGACTGATGCAAACCCTCTGGGCGCGCTACGCGGGGCAAACCATCGTGGTGCTGATTATCATCCTGCCCCGCCTGAAAACCAGATTGCATACGGCCTAGCCGCCCTCGACGGCACGTCCGAACACCGCGATGGTAAACCCAACGAGCGCGAGAAATCCAAACCACCAGCTGGCCAGGTTTTTGTGGCTGTCCTTGGCGGCTGTGACAGCGGCAATTGCCGCTTGCAGCCCATAGTACAGCGCAAATGCGCGCGAGGCGTAGGCGATAATTTGGAACACATCCGCCGCCCATGTCAGTACCAATCCAGTCGCGACCAGTGCCGCATAAGCATGGCGTGGCTGCAAACGGTTGGCGGTCAGTTCCTCGATCAAACCACCCGCACCGCTTGTGTCAGCGATGGCAGCGCTGAACTGGGCGCTCAGCGCTGCGATGATCAGCAGGGCAGGCAATATCGGTGCGACGATTTTCATCATATCAATGATCGCGGTTTCAGTTAGATCAAGCGCATCGGGGGCGAACACATAGGCCAGCAGCAGGATGTAGGTGATATAGATCAGCGTCGACAGCCATTGGGCATGTTTCATTGAGCGGATGCGTGTTGCGGCTGTGTAGGTGTCGCCCAAATATCGCGATGTTTCAAAACCTTGCACCGTGATCAGCAGGCCAAAACCCAGTGTCACCGCGGACCATCCCGAGAGCGTTGACGGGTTCAACAACAGGGCATTTTGCGCGGTGCGCTCGGCGAAGTAAAACGCCATGCCAACCAGCAGACCTGTGATGATCGCCAGTTTCACACCGACGCTGATTTGCTCTAGTTTTTCCAGCGCCAAAAACCCGCGTGTCCAGCCGATGATCAGGATCACGATGAACACGGCAGAGGTCAAGATGCGGGCGTTGGCGGGGGTGTCAAACGGGGTCAGGCGGATTCCAAAAGCGCCCAACAGGTTCAGGTAATAGGTTACTGAAATCACATAGGCAAAGGACAGCATCCATGAGGCCAGCGTTTCGATTTTGGTCGCCGATTTTGGTCGCGATACATCCGTCGCAATCATCGCGATGTTGTAACGAATGGCGTGGCCGAACAGATAGGCGACGCCACAAAGCGCGATCATAACCAGCGGCGCGTATTTACCGTAAGAAGTGTTCAGGATCGGGCCGAGCACCAGGAACCCGCTGCCGATGATCGAGGCCAACGGGGTGATCATCGCACGCCAGCTGACCCTGTGCGACAGGCGGGGCCAGACCAGTAAGGCGGATGCTAGAGCAACAGCGGCAAGGATGAAGCTGTTTTCCATGGTGTTAGCGGCTCCGCATCCATTCCAAAACGGCCGGGCGCACGGATTGATCTCCGCGGGCGCGTGCGTCTTCGATCACCGCCTTAACCTCGGCCAAGTTCGAACGGCGCAGCAGGCTTTTGACGGGGCCAATCGAGGCCGGACGCATCGACAGTGCGCGCAATCCCATAGCGGCAAAACACAAGGCTTCTACCGGACGGCCCGCGTCTTCACCGCAGAATGACACAGGTGTTCCGGTCTCGTTGCAGCGGTTGACGATTTGCTCAATCAGGCTGAGGAAACTGACGTTCAGGGTGTCGTAACGTCGCCGCACCAGTTCGTTTTCACGGTCAGCGGCGAAAAAGAATTGTTTTAGATCGTTGCCGCCGATGGAAATGAAATCCACGCTTTCAAAAAACTTGCGCGGGGCAAAAGCCAGAGACGGCGTTTCCAGCATTGCGCCGACTTCGACGGTTTGGGGCACTGTGTGGCCTAACCGGGCCTCGGATTTCAGTTCTTTGTCGAGGTAATCGCGGGCGGCATAGAATTCTTCGGATTGGGCGATAAAAGGGAACATGATTGACAAGGGGCGGCCTGCGCTGGCGCGGATTAGGGCTTGCAACTGCATCCGCATGACGCCCGGTTTGTCCAGCCCGACACGGATCGCGCGCCAGCCCATGGCGGGATTCGGCTCGTCTTGGGAATTCATGTAGGGCAGCACTTTGTCCGAGCCGATATCGAGCGTCCGAAATACCACGCGTTGACCGTCTGCGGCCTCTAGAACATGGCTATAGAGCGCGGCCAATTCGGCGCGTTTGGGCATTTTGTTGCGCACAAGGAATTGCAGTTCGGTACGGAACAGGCCAACGCCTTGGGCCCCCGAACTTTCAAGTGATGGCAGATCGGCCATCAGCCCGGCGTTCATCGACAAGGTCAGCATTGCGCCGTCCAGCGTTTCAGCGGGCTTTTCGCGGATCGAGGTATAGCGTTCCTGATCCTTGGCGAGCATGGCGATTTTGTCTTTGAAGGCTTCGACCACGGACTCATCAGGGCGTAGATGTACGATGCCCTGTTCGCCATCAACCATGATGTGATCGCCATTCAGGGCCTCGGTTGTGATGCGGCGTGCGTTGATCACCAGCGGAATGGCCAGCGCACGGGCAACGATGGCGGCGTGACTGCCGACGGAGCCTTCCTCCAGCACAATGCCACGCAATTTGCGGCCATATTCCAACAATTCGCCGGGGCCGATATTACGGGCGACAAGGATCGGATCAAGCGGCATTTCAGCGCCGGTGGACGCGCCTTGGCCGGTCAAAATACGCAACAGCCGATTGGACAGATCGTCCAGGTCGTGCAGGCGTTCACGCAGGTAGGCGTCGGGCACCTGACCCATGCGGGTGCGGGCGGTGGATTGTTCTTTTTCCACGGCGGATTCAGCGGACAAACCGCGGTCGATGTCTTCTTCCATACGGCGCATCCAGCCTTTGGAATTAGCGAACATCCGGTAGGTTTCCAACACTTGCATTTGTTCTTTGTGTTCTGCTCCGGTGCCATTGCCAACGGCCGCCAGCATATCGTCCACCGAGATACGCAAATGGTCGACCGCGTCTTGCATGCGGGCCTTTTCGGTGACGGGATCATCCGCGATGACATTGGTGATCACCACGCGGGGTTCGTGCAGGTAAACATGGCCCTCGGCAGCGCCTTCCTGACCGATGCCGCCGCGAAACAGCACTGGCTGTTGGTGACGTGCCGAAAGGGCCGCCCCTTCGCCGACAAAGGCGCCAAGTTCGGTCATCTCGGCGACCACCATGGCCACCACTTCGAGGGCGTAGACTTCATCTTCGGTGAATTTTCGCACCGTTTTGGATTGCACCACCAGCACGCCAAGGCGTTCGCCCAACCGTTGGATTGGCACGCCTAGAAAGGCCGAATATATTTCTTCGCCGGTTTCGGGCATAAAGCGAAAACCAGGTGCGGAAGGGGCATCATCGGTGTTGATAGTGGAGGAGGTTTTGGCAACCCGACCCACCAATCCTTCGCCCAACCGCATACGGGTTTTACGCACGGATTCAGGATTCAACCCTTCGGTTGCGCACAGCTCAAGCGTTTCATCATCGCGAAACAGATAGATTGAGCAAACCTCACAACCCATTGAATCGGCAATGATATGTGTGATGCGGTCCAGCCGTTCCTGGCCAGCACCTTCAACGGCTAACGATTCACGCAGACGCCCCAGCAGGGCGCGGCTTTGGCTATCAGTGCTTTGCGACATGGTCCCCCCTAAGGGTGATTAAGAAGCTTTATGCAGCTCAAAGGCATCATGCAGGGCTTGGACCGCAAGTTCCATATATTTCCGGTCAACCAGCACAGATATTTTTATCTCGGAGGTTGTAATGACCTTGATGTTGATGCCCTCTTTGGACAGCACATCAAACATTTTGGCCGCCACACCCGTGTGGCTGCGCATGCCGATGCCTACAACGGACACTTTGGCGACATCCGTGTCGGCGATCAGGTCGTGAAAGTTGATTTCACCGCTGTCTTTGGCCTCGGCCATGGCCTTTTCTGCGCGTGACACTTGCTCGACAGGGCAAGAGAACGTCATGTCGGTGCGCCCGTCCTCCGAGATGTTCTGAACGATCATATCAACATTGACGCCCGCATCCGACAGTGGCACGAAAATGGCGGCGGCAATGCCGGGACGGTCAGCGACCGACACAAGCGTCATTTTGGCTTCGTCGCGCTGAGAGGCGACACCTGCAACTACGTTCTTTTCCACTATTTCCTCCTCGGCACAAACCAGTGTGCCCGAATTTTCATCCTGTTCGTCAAAACTGGAAAGCACCCGCAGTTTGACTTTGTAACGCATCGCCAACTCGACCGAGCGGGTTTGCAGAACTTTGGCCCCAAGGGATGCCAGTTCCAGCATTTCCTCAAAGGCTATTTTGTCCAGTTTGCGGGCCTTGTCTTCGATCCGCGGGTCGGTGGTATAGACCCCGTCCACATCGGTGTAGATGTCACAGCGTTCGGCCCCAAAAGCGGCGGCAAAGGCCACCGCCGTGGTGTCCGATCCGCCACGGCCCAGCGTGGTGATGCGGCCTTCAGGACTAATGCCTTGAAAACCGGCCACAACGGCGACTCGCATACCCTCGGCGAATTTGGCGTTCAAATTGTCGGTCGGGATTTCGTTGATCCGTGCGGCGGAATGGGCCGAGGTGGTCAACAGCGGCACTTGCCAGCCTTGCCAACTGCGGGCCGGAATTTCCATTTCCTGCAGGGTCAGCGCCATCAGGCCAGCGGTGACGTTTTCACCGGATGACACAATGGCATCATATTCGCGCGCGTCACACATGGGCGAGACCTCTTCGACCCAGCCGACCAACTCATTGGTTTTGCCGGACATGGCCGAAACGATGACGATCACGTCATAGCCACGCGCCACTTCGACGCCGACCCGTTTGGCGGCGCGTTTGATGCGGTCCAAAGTGGCCACCGAGGTACCACCGAATTTCATTACTAAGGTTGGCATATCCGCCCTTTTCGCATTCGTCTGAATAACGATGGTTGTTTACGTCGCGAAACGGGTTAGGGCAAGGGCAATGGCGTTTGCAAAATGCTAATTTGTGTTGCGTTTGGGCGTGAAGGGCAGCGGGGCCACCGGCACACCCTCCTTTAGTAATTTTATGGCTTCTTCTGGTGCGGCCTCGCCGTAAATAGGGCGCTCGGCGGCTTCGCCTGCGTGGATGGCGCGGGCTTTGGCGGCGAATTCCATGCCGACGTATTCTGAATTGGCCTCGACCTTGGATTTGATCTCGGCAATGGCGCGTTCTTCGTCACTGACAGGGGTGGAGAGCGGCCCGTCAGCGGGCGGCGCAACTGCCTGCTCTGTCTGGTCAGGGGCGCTGGCGGCTTTGCGGGCTGTGCGCACACGCGGGGCCATGATGGCCTTTTCCACAGTTGCGCTGGCGCAGGTTGGACAGGTCACCATGCCGGCGGCCAGCAATTTGTCAAAGGCGCTTGCGGATTGGAACCAGCTGTCAAACCGGTGGCCGTTTTCGCATTTCAATGTGTAGCTGATCATTGCTGATGCCTTTTGCTGTGCCGACCAAATGTAACCCTTCAAGGGTTAAAATCAATTGATTAATGGTCAGCGTTTTAGAAGTTTCACATCGAAACTGCGGATCAACGGGGCCAATTCCGGCTCTGATATGATCGCCGCGGCTTTTTTCAAGCTGAACCATTTGCGTTTACGCTGACCCGCTTCGGGGAAATCCTTCAACACGCGCTTAACTTTGAAGGGGAACACCGCAACCACGATCGGCAGGTTGTCGCCCTTGGGAATGCTTTTGGTGTAGGAATAAATGCCCAAACACACATCCGAGGGTTTGCCCTCTACGCCCGCCTCTTCATAGGCTTCGGTGGCGGCGGCCCCTGCAGGGGTTTCGCCATCCATTGGCCAGCCTTTGGGGATGATCCAACGTCCCGTGCCGCGGCTGGTGACCAGCAGAATTTGCGCTTTGTCGTCACGCAACCGGTAACAAAGTGCCCCGAACTGGGTGCGCACATCGTGTTTATGTGACACCTCGAGCCGCTGGGGCTTGAGTTTGGTTTTGACTACTGTCACGTCTGATCGCCGCCGTTTGATACCTGTTACCCGCTTTTGTTAGCGCGTTTTAATTTCCTATTTATTAAAATAGGCAAGTTTTATTCAATTTGAAAGGATTACACGGCTTTTTTACCACATTTAGGGGCATTTAGTGGCAAATACCCAATTCTGGCCCTGAAATTGGCCTAGGGTGTCGGGGTTTGACCGCTCAAAACTTGGCTGAACCATGCGGTATCAATGTTACCATCCCCTTCGGCCAGATTGTGGATCGCGGTGAAATAGAGGTGCATGGCCTCGACAAACAGTTTGGCGGTCTGGGCACTTTGCGACACGACGCCGACGATTTTGGTCTTGAGCCCTAGCGCATTGCGGGCTGTGATGGTGCCGCAAATGCCAGAACCACAGCCGATGGCAACATAGATCGTATCCAGATCAGGATGGGCACTTAGTAATTCATAGCCATAGGTCGACACACCGCGCAGCAGTTCGGGATCAAACGGCGGCACTATGAGCAGCCCTTCGGATTCAGAAACGCGGATGGCCTCGGCGCGGAATGAGGCTAAGCAGCCGTTTGGCGGTTGCTGTAAGGGTGGTCTTGCCGCGCTTGGCGACGGCCAATGCTTTGGTGCGCGTGGTGAGGAAAGCGGGATTCAGCAAGGTGTCGGCGAGCGCGTCAGCATCTTTGACCAAGGTGGCGGCACCCTTTGTATGGAACGCGGTGTAATCATCTGCGAAATTATGCACGTCGGGACCGTGGCTGATGGCGCAGTCCAGCAAGGCGGGCTCGTATGGGTTGTGGCCGCCGACATCCGCGAATGAGCCACCGACAAAGCACCGATCGGCCAGCCGGTACCACAGGCCCATCTGGCCGATGCGATCAAGGATAACGATTTGGGTGCTGGCCAGATCGGCGTCTTTTTGAATGGTGGCCTGAAACCCCAGATCTTGCGCGTGTTTGCGAATGCGTTTGGCGCGGTCAGGATCGCGGGGGGCGAGAACCAGCAGGGTGTCGGGCTGGGCCTGTAGCACTTTGCTGTGGGCTTTGAACACCTCGATTTCATCCGCTGGATGGGTGGAGGCCGCCAGCCAAATCGGGCGGTTGTTTAGTGTGGTTTGCAAGGCTTTGCGCGCGTCCGGCTGGTCGGCCAGCGGGTCGGCGCCGGACTTCAGCGGGGCTGTGACGCTGATTTTTGCGGGATCAACACCAAGGCGGGCAAACTGATCGGCGCTGATCTGGTCTTGGACCTCGATAAAGCTGAATTTGGCGTAGAGAGCGTTGAAAAAACCCTTGGCCTTTTGCTTGCTGTCGCCAGAAGTCGCGCTCATGCGGCCATTGATCAGCGCCATCGGGATTTGGCGGTCGGACAATGCGCAAATGAAGGCCGGCCAGATGTCGCGCTCGGCCCAAATGGACAGGTTCGGCCGCCAGTGGTTCAAAAAACGCCTGACGTAATGTGGGCTGTCCAGTGGCAGGAACTGATGGATCGTGCGCGGTGGCAGATTATGTTCAATCGCGTCCGCCGAGGTGCGGGTCGAGGAGGTTAGCAGCACGTTCAGATCGGGATCAATCGCCAGCATTTCGCGGATCAGGGCGGGCAGGGCAAGGACCTCGCCAACCCCGACAGCGTGCATCCAGATCAGCGTGCCATCGGGGCGCTTTGCTTCTGTAAGGCCCAGCTTTTCGCGGTAGCGCGCCGGGTTTTCCTTGCCTTTGACGATGCGGCGTTCCAGATGGCGGCGAGCGAACAGGCGGATCAACGGGCTAAGCTTTAGATATATCCAAAGCAGCGCCGATTGGGGTGGGTTATCCAAGGTCTTGGAACTCTTTTTGCAAAGGGCGCGCCCAAAACGCGTCGTCCTGCAAAACCGTGATGAACCGCGTGGCTGAGCTGCCCGCCCCAAAGCCGCTGTCAGAGGCCAATCGTTTGCCCCAATGTTGGTCCAAGAACCCGTCGATCGCATCGCCGTCAAAGGCGGTACAGCTGGTGATGGATTTGGCGTCGGAGCGGTTGTTTTGCCGCGTGCCGATATCGAGACTGGGCAGGCCAATGAACGGGGCTTCGCGCACCCCGACACTGGAGTTGCCGATATGGGCGGCGGCATTTTTCAACAGTTCCGAAAAATAGGCAAACCGCATGGAAGGCAGGATGCGAAAGCGATCCGTGGGCAGGGCATTGATCGCCGCCATTATGTCATTTGATCCGGGATCATTGTTGGGTAGAATCACGATAAAATTGCGACCGGAGGTCGCCAATTTATCAAATAAAGCATGGGCTTGTGCGCCGATTGTATCTTGCTCGCTGGTCACGGGGTGGAAGGTGACGATACCGTAATCCGCGAACCCAATGTCATAGTATTCGCGCACCTCATCGATGGTCACGCCCGAGGGGGCGGCGTGGGTGTCGAGTTCGGGCGAGCCGATCACATAGATGCTGTCGGGGACTTCGCCCAGCGCCATAACGCGGGATTTGGCGGTGCTGGAGCTGACGAAATGATCCGAGGATAGTTTGGTGTTACAGTGGCGAAAAATCTCGTCAATCGTGCCCGAGACCTCGCCGCCCTCCACATGGGCGCAACGCACGTAATTGGTGGCGCAAACCAGTGCGCAGGCCAGGGCCTCGACACGGTCGCCATGTACCACCACCAGATCGGGTTTATGGGCGCGTACAAAGCTGGAAAAACCGGTGATGGTGTTGGCCAAAACCAAATCTTGGGGATCATCCTCGTTTTGGTTTTCAAATTCGTGGACTGCGACGCCGTCCATGCGATGAACTTCGATTTTGGTCATGCCGTAGCGCGGCATCATATGCATGCCGGTGACGTAGAAACTAACCTCAAAGCCCGCGTCGCGGGCGGCCAGCGCCAATGGCTCTAGCTTGCCAAAATCGGCGCGAGTTCCGGTGACGAAGAGGATTCTTTTGCTCATAATACAGGGTTGATAAAGTTCGACGCAGGGTTAGTAAACCTTGAGTGTGGCTATGGGGCGTTTGGCGCGGTGTTAAAGGTCGCGGTCATACCCGAATCGCGCAAAATCGGCGTCGTAGATTTGATCAACCAGCGCCTTGGTGGTGTCGTTGTAATAGCTTTGATAGCTGCGGTTTTTGGGTTTGCTTTGGCTTTGATTAATCCGCGCTAATGACATCGATGGTAATTTTAGGAACGCCGTCAGATCAGCCCAATCCGTGTCTAGGGTTTCGAATTTCATGACACGATTGACCAGCATTTCACCTGATGGATCGGTCAGGTAATAGGACTGGTTTGGCAGGCGCACAAAGGTCTTTTCAAACAGCCCTGCTGGTTGCATGCGATAGTGCAGATAGCCCTCAAAATCCAATCCCGCGATGGCGCGAGCGTATTTCTTGTGGCGGTAGGTTTTCATGAACTCATAGTGGGATACGGCGTGATCATACGGGTTGCGCACCACGGCAAAACGATGGAATTTGTGAAACACCTCTGGCGAGAGTTTTGTCATGATTTTCAATGCCGTATCATGTTGTCGCAGATAGGCTTTGCCGGGTTTCTCGACGGTGGGTAGCTTGCGCGAAAGGCTGCGCCAGAACGGTCTGGTTTGGGGCAGGCCCAGCGGCTCCAGATGTTTGGTCATCGCGGATCCGGCGGTCTTTGGCACGTGGACAAAGATGAAATTGTGTTCCAGCGATAGGATCATCCGTTACCCCTCAAAGTCGGACCATTTCAACTGGGTGTTGCGGGTCACAGCACGGGTCAGTTTTTTGCCAACCACTTTGTCAAATTCATAGCCGGGGATTTCGCCGGACCCTGGGCGGCGCGCCCAAATGTCGGCCTCGGTGATCACATGGTCTGCGGGCAGATCGGCATCTGCCACAACCGAGGCGCGGGCGAAGGCATAGACATCTTCTTCGGGGCCAGTGCGTTGCTTGTCGTTGTGCAGGGCGGTGTGGATTTCGCGCGAGCGGTCGATCAACAGGCGCAGCTCTGCAGGGTCCATTGAGCAGATAATGTCGGGACCGATGCGATAGCGACTATCGGTGTAATGGCGCTCTAAGATGCAAGCGCCAAGGGCCACCGAGGCCAGCGCCATTTCCGGCCCAATGCTATGATCCGAGAAGCCAACGACAGCGTTGGGAAAGGCATTTTGCAGGTCCGTGACGCCCTTTAGAGACACGATTTCGGGCGGGGACGGGTAAAGGTTGGTGCATTCCAGCAGGGCATATTCGACCCCCGCTCCCTCAAGGATATCCACAGAAGCACGCATGGTTTCAATGGTTTGCATGCCGGTGGACATGATTACGGGTTTGCCAAAAGATGCGATGTGACGGATCAATGGCAGGTTATCGGCCTCGCCCGAGCCGATTTTGTAGGCCGGCACGTCGAGTTCATTGAGGAAGTCGGCTGCGGCGCGGGAAAACGGGGTCGAGATAAAAATCATACCAAGGGATTCGATGTAATCCTTCAGAGCGATTTCATCGTCTTTGGACAACGCACAGCGTTTCATCACGTCCCAGATCGACACATCGGCATTGGGGGGGAAGATGAACTTGGCCTCATCGGTCATTTCATCCTCGACGATATGGGTCTGGTGTTTGACCATCTCGCAACCCGCCGCCGCTGCCAGACGCGCCATTTCCTTGGCCACCTCAAGGCTGCCACCGTGGTTGATGCCGATTTCGGCGATCACCAGCGGGGGATGGTCCGGGGAAATGATGCGGTTTGCGATTTTCATTGCGGCTGCCCTTATGTGTTGTCCCGTTTTCGTTGCCCTGTTTATGCCTGTGGAGCAGGGTGAACGTCTACTGGATAATTGCGGGCGGCAAATTGACAGCACGACATTTATGCCCATGCTGGCAATGAGGGGCATAACGGTGCCGATAAAACCACCATTCGGAGTGATCGAAATGAGCAAACCTAAACCCCGTGGCCGCGATTTGGGCCTGCCATTCCAAGGACAAACCGGCCCGCATAATGCGATCACGGATGTGGCGGGGGTGATGGTGGGGTTCACCACGCTGACCGATCCGGCCAGAGATATGCGCACCGGTGTAACGGCGATTGTGCCGCGTCAGGATGTAGGTGCGCCCAGCCCGGTTTGGGCGGCGCAATATGCGCTGAATGGCAATGGCGAGATGACGGGGACGCATTGGATCAATGATGCGGGGTATTTTGTTGGGCCGATTTGCATCACCAACACACATGGGGTTGGGCAGGTGCATCACGGGGCGACTCAATGGATGATAGAACGCTACAGCGGCTATTTTCAGGCGGAACATGCTTGGGCCATGCCGGTTGTGGCGGAAACCTATGATGGGGTTTTGAACGACATCAATGCACTGCATGTGACGGCGGATCATGCCATAGCAGCACTGGATGCGGCGCAAGGCGGGCCTGTTGCCGAGGGGTCTACCGGTGGCGGTAACGGGATGATCTGCTACGAGTTTAAGGGCGGGACAGGGACGTCGTCGCGTTTGGTTGAGCTGGGCGGTGAGACCTACACGATTGGGGCGTTGGTTCAGGCCAATCACGGCATTCGACCTTGGTTGACAGTGTTGGGCCGGCCCGTGGGGCAGGCGATGATGCAAGACCGGATGCTGGAGGAAGAAACCGGCTCGATCATCGTGATATTGGCGACGGACGCGCCGCTGTCGGGGCTGTCGTTAAAACAGATCGCTAAACGGGCGGCGCTGGGCATTGGCAAGGGTGGGTCACCCGGAGGCAACAACTCGGGCGATATTTTTCTGGCGTTTTCTGTTGCGAACGGGCGGGTTATGCCCGCTAAGGACGCGACGTTGATTGAAAAGCGGGAACTGAATATTGATGTGCTGGATCCGCTATATTTGGCGGCAGTTCAGGCCGTTGAAGAGGCCGTCGTCAATGCGATAGTTGCTGGCGAAGATGTGGCGACAGTAAAGCCCGTTGGCAAGACCTGTCGGGCGATCGACACGGTGGCATTGGCTGGGTTTTTCTAACGTAAAGTCAATCCGCGACGTAGGCGTCGACTTCGATTTCGACCAGTTATTCAGGGTTCACGAAACGCTCCACCGCCATAATGGTGTCGACGGGACGAGTGTCTTGGCAATAGGCTTTGCGGGCCTAAATGGCTGCTTTCCATCGTCGATATTGGTCGGAATTACGCGCGTCCTGACGATATCATGCAGGCCTGAACCTGCGTCTTCTAGGTTGGTTTTGATGATCTCGAAACATTGGGTGGTTTGCACATCTACATCGCCAATGCCCACGGTTTTGTTGTTTGCATCCACCGGGGCGATACCACCGACGGCGATAAACGGCCCAACACGGACGGCGCGGCTAAAACCGACGATTTTCTCCATCGGGTTACCGTTCGAAATTGTCTGACGTCAGCACTCATGAGACAGATTTAGGGTTTAGCAAAAGGAGTGCTTCTGGTTCATCGTAACCTTCAAGGAGTGAAGATGAACAAGAAATCCGGAACAAGCAAAGCAGCGGCAGATAAGCTGATCAAGAGCATCCGCCGCAAAACACGTCAAACCTATTCTGCCGAGGAGAAAATCCGCATTGTTTTAGCGGGCCTTCACGGTGAAGAAAGCATCGCTGCACTATGCTGCACTATGCCGTCGCGAAAGTATCTCGGAAGGTCTGTATTACAGTTGGCCAAAGGAATTCCTTGAGGCAGGCAAACGCCGTCTGTCTGGTGATACAGCTCGTCAGGTGACATCACCTGAGGTAAAAAATTTGCGCAGCGAGGCGATGGCTCTGAAGGAGTGCGTGGCCGATCTGACCATCGAAAATCGCCTGCTCAAAAAAGCATGACAGGGCCCTTACGGTGATGCGTGCATAGAGGTGGTCATCGAACGGCAGTTGGCACAGGTCGCGGCAGCGCATTCTCAGCCCTCACAGGGGGCAGCGCATGATCATTTCGTTCTTTTCCACCGGCACCGGAGGCGGTGCCGCCCCCGTGGATTACCTGATCGCGTGCGAAGTTTTGACCTATGATGAGAACCGCAATCTGATCCGCAACGGCATCGGGCAGCTTTACCGAGAACGATGATCCCAGTCCTGACGCCCAACAAGAGGCCATTGAGCTATTTGAGGTTCTGGCCTTTGCTGGGCTGGACAGGGATCAATACGATTGCCTCTGGGTGCGCCACAGCCACGAAGGCAATGTCGAACTGCACTTCTGCACGCCGCGTCTTGAGCTCAGCACCGGCAAAGCGTTGAACATTGCACCGCCCGGCCATGAGACGGCGTTTGCAACCCTGCGCGACCAACTGAATAAAACCCACGGCTGGGCGGATACCTTGGAGCCGGATCGAACGCGCGAGGTGAGGGCCGCAATTGAAGCTCCGAGGCGCGCGCAGGGACGTGAAGAACTCCACGATTGGGTCCTCGACCAGATCAGCGTTGGCACCATCACCAATCGTGCCAGCATGGTTGATGCTCTGACAGATGCGGGCTTCGATATTCCCCGCGCCAGCAAAAGCTACATGACGGCCAAAGATCCGGACACGGGTGGACGTTGGCGATTGAAAGGAGAGATTTTCTATGAAAACTGGCAAGCCACCCCGGTTGAGCGAGAAATTGAACGCGGATTTCGACATGATCTGGCAGGAGCACGCCGCCTTGATGAATTCTCAGTTGGAGAGCTTCAGGAGCGATTTCAGCGGCATTGCGACCGGCGCGCTGAATACAATCGAGACCGATATCCGCTATTTTCTGAACGACAGCAGGAGCGAATTGCAGAGGCGGAGCAAGAAAACCCGGCGCTGGCTGACGATCTCACCTTGGGTGATCGCGGTGCTGATCATGGCGTGGATCATCTCGACAGTAACGGTGAGCAGGCTTTGGAGGGGTCTTTGACGCGCTCGGAGATGACAGAACTGGGCCTGACGCGGATCGAACAGGCGGGGCAGACCTGACTGGCGCTGGATCCCGATCAGACCGAACTGAAAGCCTGCACAATGGCGGGAATGCCGACCATCTGCATCGAGATCAGGGGGCAGTAAATGACGACACCCCTGACAGCCTTGGAGCGCGACTTGCTCGCATCCGTCGAACGCTTGGTGACGGCCTGCGAAACCTCAGCCACAGCGCGACGTGACCCGTCTGAATCCAACCGACATTTATGAAGCGATGGACGCGAATGAGCATCGCGTGAACTTTGCAAATTACATTCCTGTCGCAGTGTCATTGTTGGCCAAGATCGCTCGGAGAAAAGGTTGGCGACGGGATAACCCTACTGCCGGTATTGAGAAACTGGAGGTTCCCGAGGAGCGGAAGAAACCTCATGTTGCTTGGCCAGACAAAGCCGTCAAGAAAATGAGGGAGAAAGGTCAAGGGTTGGCGCGCCTCATTTTCGAGATTGGAATTGGCAGCGTTCAGCGTCCGGGAGATTGGGTCGGGTTTGTGTGGGGCGACTTCGACGGGAACAACCTTAAACTCAAGCAAAACAAGACCGGAGTTGAACTGTTGTTGCCTTGTACGCGAGAGCTGAAGAGGGAACTTCTTAAGGCCAAAGCTGCATTGCCGGACGCGCCAAACGAAGGCAGGCCCATTCTGGCAAAAGCGGATGGCTCAGTCATGAGCTATCACACTATGGCCCGTATTATGAGGAAAGAGCGGGAGCGGCTTGGATTCACTCAGTATGATCTGCACGCGCTTCGGTATAGGGGCGTCAAAGAACTGGCCTACGCAGGGCGCGATGATGACGAAATTTCCAGTTACTCAGGGCACATGACCAAAGCCATGATCAGAAAATACGTAGGCGAAGCGCGCCAAGAAATGCTTGCAAGAAGCGCGAACAAGAAGCGAGAAAAGGCATGAACAAATCAAGACCAAATGGGGAAACTGATACTCGCAGTGATACCCTCAACATAGGCGTCATCGCTAAGTCATTGAAAGTATTGGAGGCGAGTACCGGAATCGAACTGGTGTACACGGATTTGCAATCCGCTGCGTAACCACTCCGCCAACTCGCCGAAGATTTGTGTTCATTAAGTTTAAGGGATACCGGCGTCAAGCTGTTATCAATCTGGTAATCAATTCAGCGTTCCGTTCAACGATGGGTTATTAGCGCTCTTTA
>DEIK01000026.1 GCA_002352425.1 Rhodobacteraceae bacterium UBA2776 | reverse complement strand
AACTTGCTCTATGCAACAAAGCCCCTATTTTGTACGTTTTGTATGAAATGGCCGCCAAGTGTGCGAAGGCCTGCAATCAAATCTGGTTTAGCAATTCATTGTGGCGCGCGGTGAAATCCTGACGCACGGCCAAAGGGGCGCGCAAATGGATGCGCAGGCCTTTGATGATATCGGGGGCGGGTTTGCCGAACAGTTTGTCCGCCTCGGCCACAGTAAAGCCGGCGATTTGGGTCGCCTCCAGCCAGGCGCTGATTTTGTCGGCGGTTTTGATCTGCTTTTTTACCGCAACAGGAAGGCCGGCTGGCAGGCCAAACCGGATGTGAATGGCGGCAGTCAGGCGGTCATCCAATTCGCCGTAATTGGGTCCAACGGCGGCCTTGACCGGTGAAATCATATCGCCAATCACATATTCCGGCGCGTCGTGCAATAGCGCGGCCAGACGCCATTTTATCGGCGCTTTGGGCTGGATTAGAGCATAAATCTGTTCCACCAGCAGGGAGTGTTCCGCCACCGAATAAGCATAATCGCCGATGGTTTGCCCATTCCAGCGCGCAACGAAGGCAAGGCCGTGGGCGATGTCTTCGATCTCGATATCCATCGGGGTTGGGTCCAGCAAATCAAGCCTGCGGCCTGATAGCATGCGTTGCCATGCGCGGGGTTGGGGGGGCATGTCGGGGAGTCCTTGATTTGGTCGGTGGCGGGTATGCGCGGATATTGCCGCATTTCTGCGCCATAGTCATGGGCAAATTTTGCGGCCTGGGGTTTGGTTTGGGGCTTTGGCGACCTGTCTCTATTTTCTAACAGGTCTTGGCCGTTGACGGGTTCATAAGTTGCTCTTGTTAATCACCAGTGCTATCTGCCCTAAGAAGCATATAAATAGCGTTAGGAAATAGCCCAATGGCAACTGATTATATCGTAAAAGACATCGCGCTGGCCGCTTATGGCCGCAAAGAACTGGACATCGCTGAAACCGAAATGCCGGGCCTGATGGCGCTACGTGCGGAATATGGCGATAGCCAGCCGTTGAAAGGTGCGCGGATTGCTGGCAGCCTGCACATGACCATTCAAACCGCATGTCTGATTGAAACACTGGTTGCGCTGGGCGCCGAAGTGCGTTGGGCATCGTGTAACATTTTCTCAACCCAAGACCACGCCGCAGCCGTGATCGCTGATGCTGACATTCCGGTATTCGCCATCAAAGGTCAATCGCTGGAAGAGCATTGGGATTATCAGGACCGTATCTTCTTGTTTAAAGAGGGCACATGTAACCTGATCTTGGATGATGGTGGCGATGCGACGCTTTACATCCTGCTGGGTGCACGCGCCGAAGCTGGTGAAATGGAACTTCTGGAAAACCCACAGTCCGAAGAAGAGACAGCCATCTACGCACAGATCAAAAAACGTCTGGCCTCTAGCCCCGGTTGGTTTGCCGCGCAACGTGACGCGATCCAAGGCGTTTCCGAAGAAACAACAACCGGCGTTCACCGTCTGTATGAATTGGTGAAACAGGGCCAGCTGCCATTCCCTGCGATCAACGTGAATGATTCTGTGACCAAGTCGAAATTCGACAATAAATACGGCTGTAAAGAATCGCTGGTCGACGGTATCCGCCGCGCCACCGACACCATGATGGCCGGTAAGGTCGCCGTGGTTTGTGGCTATGGCGATGTTGGCAAAGGTTCGGCTGCGTCATTGTCCGGCGCCGGTGCCCGCGTCAAGGTGACCGAAGTTGACCCGATCTGTGCATTGCAGGCTGCGATGGACGGTTTTGAGGTGGTCATTTTGGAAGATGTGGTCAATAGCGCCGACATTTTCATCACCACAACCGGCAACAAAGATGTGATTCGTATCG
The DNA here is from genome assembly GCA_002352425.1 of Rhodobacteraceae bacterium UBA2776. Taxonomy (GTDB): domain Bacteria; phylum Pseudomonadota; class Alphaproteobacteria; order Rhodobacterales; family Rhodobacteraceae; genus Profundibacter. The sequence goes on along the minus strand of DEIK01000026.1, from coordinate 10,962 downwards.
AGCATATGCGCGAAATGAAGGACATGGCGATTGTTGGTAACATTGGCCACTTTGACAATGAAATTCAGGTTGCCAGCCTGAAGAACCACAAATGGACCAACATCAAGGACCAAGTGGATATGATCGAAATGCCTTCGGGCGCGCGGCTGATTTTGCTGTCCGAGGGTCGTTTGTTGAATCTTGGCAATGCGACGGGCCACCCAAGCTTTGTGATGTCGGCGTCATTTACCAACCAGACGTTGGCACAGATCGAACTTTGGACCAAAGGCGATGAGTATAAGAACGACGTTTACATCCTGCCCAAACATCTGGATGAGAAAGTTGCGCGTCTGCATCTGGATCGGATTGGCGTGAAACTGTCTAAGTTGGACAAAGAGCAGGCCGATTATATTGGCGTGTCAGTCGACGGCCCCTTCAAACCAGAGCACTACCGCTACTAACATCTTGTAAACGTTAGTTGAAAACCTGATCAAAGCTGCCGCCTTGCATATTGCCGGGCGGCAGTCTTGTTTTAGGGTGGCAAAGAATTGTCAGCATAAGAAAATTTCTTTGTTTTTGGCACAATTAGCTATAGTTTACCGCCATTAGCCCATGTTGGGCTACTTAAAGCGAAGCAATGCTTCGGTAATTTTGGTGGGAGTAAACCTATGGGTAAAAGAGATGACCTGATCGCAAAGTATGCGGATGATCTGAAAAACAAATGTGGCATGTCACCTGACATGGATCTGTTGACAAAAGTAACGATCGGCTGTGGCCCTGCCATTTACAACGCCGATGCCTCAACCGTTGCCGCATCGCAACCCGCCGAGCTTGAGACAGTGAAAAACAATTTCCTGATCAAAAAGCTGGGCCTCGCCGATGGCCCGCAATTGATGGATGCCATCAACGCTGCTCTGGAAACATATGGCAAATCCGAGCGTAATAAATACCGCGCTGTTGTTTATTATATGCTGACTAAACACTTCGGCAAAGAATCCGTTTACGGCTAATTTCCAGATACGATTTATATGAAAACGCCCGTCCTTTTGGCGGGCGTTTTTGATGGTGCAATCGAGATGTTCAAAATTTGAGCTTTTTTGTCAGCACTTGCAATTTGCTTGGAATCACTCACTGCCCTAATGTCATCTTATCGGGCCAGGACGGTCGGAACCTGTTTATATTCACGTGTGGTGCTACTATGGGAGCACGTGGGGTGATGGAGGGTTCCGGGGGGTCGGGGCCCTCCAATTTTTTTAAATTTTTTAAATTAATCGCGTCGGTTAAAAATCGCCTTCGGACGCGCGTGCAAGAATGTCTTGCATGATGTCTTTAACCTCGAGCGCTTCTTTCAGCAGCTCGGGCGGCAAGGTTTTCCCACCATAAATCATCATGTCCATATCAAGCGTGTAAATCCACAGCTGGCCCGTCTCGTCTTCGACCAATGAGACACGGCAGGGCAAATAGGCGGCATAGGCCAAGTCATGTTCGATCATCTTCGCGGCTGTCAGCGGATTACAATAAAGATAGATGTTCAACTTGCGCCACGGCGCACCATTCATCGCCGCCACTTGATCGCCCAGCGGCAATTCCCCAACGCCTCGGATGTTGCGATCGATGGCCACTTGTTTGATGGATTCATCAACCTCTTCAAAGGTCAGCCCTTCGGCGACCTTCGCGCTCCAAACAGTTGCCGCAGCCCCGTTGCCCGTTTCGGTCAGCCGGTCCATCATGCCCTTGTAGGTGCCAAACGCTTTGTCATCAAAGCCATCGAATGCGACCTTGTATTTATACAGCGACGGCCCAACCCAGACGGCCACGCCCACTGCGATTACGCCCAAGATGGCCAAAATGTTGCGGATGAAAACCATGCTAACTCTCCAGAATTATGTGTCGCCGTAATATATTATGATACATGAATATTGAAGCATGGCAAACATTCTGTATCAACGCTTAGGCTTTGACGCCGCCCAATTCACAAACAATGGCCCATTCGGCTGGCGTGACCGGCTGCACTGACAAGCGGGAATTATTGACAAGAACCATATCGGTTAGGCGCGGATCTTCTTTACACATTTGCAGGGTAACGGGCATGGTCAGCGATTTAAACGCTTTGATGTCCACACATTCCCAGCGGGCGTCATCACTGGTGCTATCGGGGTGGGCTGTGGCACAAATTTTGACAATCCCAACAATAGATTTTTCTTTTTGCGAATGGTAAAAAAACCCAAGATCACCGATCTCCATTGCGCGCATAAAATTGCGGGCCTGATAGTTGCGCACCCCGTCCCATTCTTCGCCAACATCCCCTTTGGCCAGCTGATCTTCCCAGCTCCAGGTCGACGCTTCTGATTTGAACAACCAATATGCCATCAGCCGATTACCTTTTTCCACTCACGCAAACTCACCGATTCAAACAGCCCGGCTTTGGCGTAGGGTTCATTTGCGGCCCAGTTTTCGGCGTCAGACATATTGTCGAGCACCAGGACCAGCAATGAACCCGTCATATTGCCATCTCCGTCCAAAAAGGGGCCTGCCAGTTCCACAACGCCAGTGTCCGCGACATAGGCAAGATGCGCCGCTCGATTATCTAGGCGCAGCGATTGGGCGTTTGGTTTGTCGATAGCGATAAGAGCGATACGCATGTTTTATTCCTTTTTAAGAGGGCGGGACAATAAGGCCTCCATGGCCTCGGATACGGTGATTTTTTGCAGCAATATGCCTGCCACAGCCGACGCCAGAGGCATGTCGATATTGTGCATTTTGGCCATGTTAGAGACTGCAATAGCAGTTTTAGCACCCTCGACCGTGATGTTTGGGTCAAACGGCTCATTTCGCCCCAATGACAGACCAAAGGAATAGTTACGCGATTGTTCAGAGGTGCAAGTCAGGGCAAGGTCCCCAAACCCCGAAAGACCGGAGAGCGTTTGCGGTTTTGCGCCCAACACCTGTGCCAAACGCTGCATTTCGGCATAGCCGCGAGTCATCACAGCCGCCCTTGCGCTTTCCCCTAATCCGGCGCCGATTGTTGCCCCGCATGCAATCGCAATGACGTTTTTCAGCGCGCCACCCAGTTCAGCGCCGATTGTGTCGGTGGTGCGATACAGGCGCAGATTGTCGGTGGAAAGCTGGGTTTGAAGCTGTTCACCTATCTTGTCGTCGGCACAGGCCAAAGTCAGGGCTGTGGGCAGACCTTTTGCAATATCGTGGGCAAAACTGGGTCCAGTCAGGATAGCCGTGGTCGAACCAGCGCAAATATGGGCCAGAGTTGCAATCGGCCCACGATTTGTAGCAAGATCAATGCCCTTGCAACAAGCAACGAGTGTTTTTCCGCTTAACCGATCTGCGTGTTCCGTTGTGAAATCGGCCAGTTTTTGCATTGGCGTTGCAATCAGCAGGGTTTGGGCATTGGTGGCGGCATTAATGTCGTCAGACACCGTCAAAGTGGCGGGAAAGGGGTGGCCGGCCAACCGTTTGGTATTTTCGCGCGTGTGCTGCATGGCGCTGGTATGGTCACGATCGCGCGCCCACAATGTCACAGGCTGGCCCGTGCGCGCCAGTGAAATTGCCAATGCGGTGCCAAACGCGCCAGCGCCAAGGATAGAAACACTCATGCTTTGGCTCCTTTTTTGCCTGATCCCAACATCGTGGGGCTTTTGTCATCTAATGGCCAGCGCGGACGGGCGGTCAGTGTGAAATCATCAACATGGCCTTGCCTGTACCGCTCTAGCCCGGCCCATGCGATCATTGCGGCATTGTCCGTACAAAGTTTGAGCGGCGGGGCGGTAAATACTACACCAAATTCAACACAAACAGTCTCTAACGCAGCGCGAAGTTGTTGGTTTGCGGCGACGCCACCGGCAACGGCGAATGTTGGTTTGGTTGGGTTTTGGTCTAGATACATACGCAAAGCGCGGCGTGTTTTTTCAACCAGAACATCAGAGACCGCTGACTGGAAGGAAGCACAAAGATCGGCACGATCAGCGCGGCGCAGACCTCCGTGTTCCGCCACCAGCGCATCACGGCTGCGCAGTAGTGCGGTTTTTAGACCCGAAAAAGACATATCGCAGCCCGGTCGATCAAGGAGCGGGCGCGGCAAGGCAAAGCGTTTTGGATTGCCCGATTGCGCCTCGATTTCAACTGCGGGGCCGCCGGGCTGCGGTAAACCCAGTAATTTCGCAGTTTTATCAAAGGCTTCACCGGGTGCGTCATCAATGGTGCCGCCAAGCCGCGTGAAGTCGTCCGCCGCATTTGCAACAAGGAATTGGCAATGACCACCGGACACCAAAAGCATCAGATACGGGAACCCAACGCCATCCGTAAGTCGAGGCGTCAAGGCATGGCCCGCAAGGTGATTAACCCCGATCAAAGACAGACCGGATCCGGCGCATAACCCTTTGGCGCACATCACCCCGGACATCACTCCGCCGATTAATCCAGGACCGGCCGTAACGGCAATTGCGTCCATTTCTGGCAGGGTTAGAGCCGCATTCGCCAATGCCGCCTCAACACAACCATCAATTTTTTCGGCATGGGCGCGGGCGGCGATTTCGGGAACGACGCCACCGAAACTGGCATGCAGATCGGTTTGGCCAATCACCACCGAGGATAGGATCTCGGCTGGCTGGCCAAGGGTGTGGCGCACCACGGCCGCCGCGGTATCGTCGCAGCTGCTTTCAAGTCCCAGAATGGTGAGTGTTTTTGTCATTGGTCCGTTTGTGGCCTGTCTGTTGCGAATAGGGTCATACGCAGGTAACACCGAAGCAGTGCCCCAGACAATCCCGAGATATGGCCCGAGTTGTGGCCCGACAGGTGAAACGTGAGCAAAGAACGACCCGTAATTCTGTTAACCAGACCGCAAATGCAATCCGAAAGGTTTTCGCAAATGTGTTCTGAGGCGCTGGGTGCTGGGCAACAAATCCTTGTGTCGCCCTTGATGAACATCGAATTTTTGACCATGCCGACGGTGGATGCGCACTATCAAGGGCTGATATTTACGTCTGAAAACGGGGTTATGGCTTATGCCAAGGCGCAGGGGCGCAAAGATTTGCCGGCATATTGTGTCGGCGAGCGAACCGCCAAGGCCGCGAGGGATGTGGGCCTGCAAGCAAAGTCTGCAAATGGGTCAGCGGATGAATTGGTGGCGATGGTTCAGGCAGACAGTCATGGCGACCTTTTGTTGCATATCCGGGGCGCACATACGCGCGGGGATGTTGCGGGGCGTTTTGGGGCGCAGGTGGACGAGGTTGTGGCCTATCGTCAGATCGCCATGCCCTTGAATGATGTGGCGCAAGCGGCCTTAGCGGCGGGTCGGGTGATGATTCTGCCTGTGTTTTCGCCCAGAACGGCACAGATTTTTTTTAAGGCGGCGGGCAGGATCACGGCGCCTCTGCGCATAGTCGCAATAAGTCAGGTCGTGAAAGAAGCTATACTAGGCTCTAATCCACCTGAAAACATGATCATTCATACGGCAGCAGCCCCAAATGCCGAGGCGATGCTTAAGGAGATACAGAGGTGTATTGCCGCATGAGGACTGCTTGAGGACGCCGCATTCTCGGAGTAGTCTGTAGGTGTTGCTACAGGAATGTGGCGTGTTGAGTGTTCGAATCGAAGGGATGTTTTTCGTGGCTACTGCAAAGAAAACGACAGCAAACAAACGCACCGAATCCAAAGATCTGGTTCAGGATGCAGAGATTGTCGAAGCGCCCGTAAAAGGCGATGAAAACACCAGCCCTGATGAACCCGCGACGAAACCTAAAGGCAAACCTAAATCCAGCTTTGTGCCGTTGCTGTTGGGCGGGGTTTTATCCGGTGCTGTCGGGTTTGGCGCGGCGAGCTATTATTTTATGACCCAACCATCGGATGAGGCGCAGGCCTTGGTTCAGGTTCAAGCGACGCTCTCGGACCACAAAGGGCAGCTTGAAACAACGAATGCGAGCATCGAAGGAGTGCGCAGCGGTTTGGAGAAGACGGCAGATGGTTTTGCGCAGACGGTTCAAAGAGACGATGCGCTGGCCGCCAGATTTGACGCCATGACCACGGCGATCGCCGATTTTGATGCGCGGTTGATCACGCTTGAAAAGCGCCCGATTGCCGAAGCGGGCGGCATTACAGGCGACGCCGCCAAAGCCTATGAACGCGAGTTGCGCACCATGCGGGATCTGTTGGAAACCCAGCGCAGCGATATTGAAAAACTGGCCGCCGAGGCCACCGCCCGCATTGAAGGCGTTGCGCAGCAAGCGGCAACCGCCGAGGAAACAGCGGCCGCGACCGCCAAAACCACAGCCGTCAAAGTGGCCGTATCACAGTTGCAATCGGCGCTGGATAACGGCGGTGCCTTTGAGGCGACGGTTGCAAGTCTGGCAGGGGCCGGATTGGATGTGCCCGAGGTTTTGAGAAACGCGGCCAAAGGCGGAGTGCCAACTTTGACGGACTTGCAAGAGAGCTTTCCAGCCGCGGCGCGGGCGGCATTGTCAGAGTCGGTCAAGGCCACGACGGGCGATGGCACATTGGACAAAATCGGTTCATTTTTCCGCAGTCAGGTCGGTGCCCGATCCTTGGAGCCGCGCGAAGGCGATGACCCTGATGCGGTGTTGTCACGGGCCGAAGCGGCGCTGGCGACGGGCGACATTTCAGGTGTTCATGATTTGATTTCAGCCTTGCCCGAGGCGGGGCAGGTGATGATGTCGGATTGGGTAAATGGGGCCAACATGCGGATGCAGGCGGTAGAAGCTGTGCGCATTTTGGCGGACGGTTTGAACGGTAACTAAGGAAAATTTGATGCTTTGGTCCTTGATAAAAATACTGCTATTTGTTGCTGCAATCGCGGCGGCAACCTTTGGTGCGGGCTACTTGATGGAAACCGGATCCGACGTGTTGGTCACGGTTTCTGGCACTGAATACACCCTTAACCCGCTGCTGATGTTGGTGCTGGGTGTGGCGTTGATCTGTTCGATCTGGGTTTTGTTTAAGGTCATGGGTTTTTTGTTGGCCACCTTCAAATTCCTGAATGGAGACGAGACCGCGATCTCACGGTTCTTTGATCGCAACCGCGAAAAACGCGGCTATGACGCTTTGTCCGAGGGGATGATGGCGATAGCCTCTGGCGAAGGGCGTACGGCCATGACCAAGGCCGCCAAAGCCGAGCGCTATTTGAAGCGTCCCGAGTTGACCAATCTGATTTCCGCCCAAGCCGCAGAAATGGCGGGCGATAAGAAAAAGGCAGAAGAAGTTTACAAACGTCTGTTGCAGGATGACAAAACCCGTTTCGTCGGGGTGCGCGGGATTATGAAACAAAAGCTGGCGGATGGGGATACTGATACGGCGCTGCTGTTGGCTGAAAAAGCCTTTGCGATCAAACCCAAGCATGTTGAAACGCAGGATACGTTGTTGCGGCTTCAGGCCCATTCCGAGGATTGGGTCGGGGCCCGCAATACGCTGAATGCCAAGCTGCGTCATGGCAGTCTGCCGCGTGATGTTCACCGCAGGCGTGATGCGGTTTTGGCCTTGTCCGAGGCCCGCGATGACATGATCACTGGCGAGGTTGCCAAGGGCCGTGAGGCGGCGATTGAAGCGAACCGTTTGTCGCCCGATCTGGTGCCAGCGGCAGCGATGGCGGCGCGGGTGTATATCGAAACCGGCAAACCGCGTCAGGCGGTCCGGATATTGAAAAAAGCATGGGACATGAACCCGCATCCGGATTTGGCGGTGGCCTTTGCCGAAATATCACCGGACGAAACACCAAAAGAGCGGCTGAAGCGGTTCAAAGCGTTAACCAAGATGAAGCCCACCCACCCCGAAACCAAAATGCTATTGGCCGAATTGAACATTGCCGCCAAGGATTACCCCGCAGCCCGCAAGGCGCTGGGCGATCTGGTCGAGACCGATCAAACCGCGCGCTCCTTAACGATTATGGCAGCGATTGAACGCGGCGAGGGATCAGAAGATACCGTAGTGCGGGGATGGCTGACCAAGGCGCTCACCGCGTCGCGCGGCCCGCAATGGGTTTGCGGCAATTGCCAAAGTGTTCACAATGAATGGGTGCCGGTTTGCAAAAACTGCGAGACATTTGATGCCCTCAGCTGGAGGGTTCCCACGGTTGGCGAAGTGGCGATGCCTGACTCGACCAAAATGCTGCCGCTGATCGTTGGCGCCATTGAGGATAAGGTCGAAGGGGTGGCTTCCAAACCGGAGCAAACTGCATCGCAAGACCCCACCCCCAGCGCGCCTGAAGTTGTAGCCGACGGCGAGGTTGTTGCCTTGGGAGGGGACGACAAGACCAAATAATTGACGGGCAAGCATATTGTCCGCCGATGCCGCATTAGCTCAGCTGGTAGAGCAATTGCTTCGTAATTAGCGGGTCCATCCGCGATTGAAGTTCGGGACTACTGAGTTAGATAAGGCTCACAGTAACTAGTAGGGCCATAGTCGGGCCGCGGAAAGAGAAGGAAGCCGCTGTAGCTCATCAGGTAGAGCACATCATTCGTAATGATGGGGTAGTAGGTTCGAGTCCTATCAGCGGCACCATTACTAATCTCCCTATATAAAACACTACCTAACGCCTTGAATGGCAAGGCTATTTTTGTGGTTCTAGCACCCTGATTCCGGTGGTAGGTGATGCGGTCTGTGAAGGCTAGTTTTAGCACCATGCGGCGTAGGGTGATTTGTCCGCTTTCCCATAATTTTCAAGGGTTTGCGAGGAATTGCAGGGCTGGTTCTAGTTTTTCTTCGAACGTGCCCTCGGTTGGTGCGTAAGCGGTGTCTCGTACCCACCTTACGCTTGAGGTAGCGATCTGCGATTCAGTTCTTTCCTGTAGTTTGGAAAGGAGTTTCTCCATGGAGCGCTCAGCGGAGTTTATCGGTGAGATTGATGTGATCGTTGGCCCTCGGGGTCAGCGGCGTTGGCCGGATGATTTGAAAGGCCGGATTGTAGCGGAGACATTGGTCGGGGGTGCGACCGTGAACGCTGTTGCGCGGCGGTATGATTTGCGCCCCAATCATTTATCGGAATGGCGGCGTCAGGCGCGGGAAGGCAAGTTGATTTTGCCTGCAGTCCCCGAGGATGTGGAATTTGCGCCTCTGGTTTTGCAGGAAGAAAGCTGTGGTGGTGCGCCGGTTGGCGGCGGCACGCTGGATGTGATCCGGGGTGACGTGACGGTGCGTCTGGATGTGGCAACGCCTTGTGCGCGGCTTGCCGAGATTGTCCGTGCTCTGAATGTTCCCGCATGATCTTTCCTTCCAATCGTGTGTGGATATTTGTGGCGACCGATCCTGTGGACTTTCGCAAGGGCCATAACGGGTTGGCGGCTCTGGTGCAGAACCATTTGCACAAAGATCCGTTCACGGGCACGGTTTATGTGTTCCGGTCGAAACGGGCTGACCGGCTGAAGCTGCTGTATATTGATGCGCTGAAGGCGCTGCTACTCGCGTCCCGGGCCGACATTGCAGTCCGGGACGCACGTCTTGCCGAGCGCGACAGTATTATCGAGCGCAAGGAGGATTGTATCCAGCGTCTGGAAAAGCTGGTGGCCGACTTCAAGCGGGCCTTGTTTGGCGCCAAATCTGAGAAGGTCGATCCCGGGCAATTTGAGTTGGCGCTGGAAGATATCGAAACGGCGATGGCGGCCATTCATGCCGAGGATGAGGCGATTGACCCGCCCAAGCCAAAACCAGCACCGCGCAAAACCAACCGTGGCCACCTGCCAAAGCACCTGCCGCGCGTCGAGGAAGTAATCGAGCCGGAAAACATGACCTGCGCATGTGGGGCGGAACGCCACATCATTGGCGAAGATACTTCTGAACGACTGGACATCATCCCCGCCCAGTTCCGCGTCATTGTAACCCGCCGCCCAAAATACGCTTGTCGATCCTGTGAGGCAGGCATTGTGCAAGCTCCGGCCAAACCACGCCTGATCGAAGCTGGCATGCCAACTGAAGCCACGGTGGTCCGCGTAATTGTTTCCAAATACGCGGACCACCTGCCGCTGTATCGCCAAGCTCAAATCTACGCGCGGCAGGGTGTCGACCTAGATCGCTCCACGCTGGCATCCTGGGTTGGCAAAGCGGCTTATGAATTGAAGCCGGTATATGATTGCCTGCTGAACGACTTGAAGAAATCCAGCAAGCTGTTCATGGACGAGACCACAGCACCGGTTCTTGATCCTGGACGAAAGAAGGTCAAAACGGGCTACTTCTGGGCGTTGGCCCGTGATGAGCGACCTTGGTGCGGTGCCGCGCCGCCGGGTGTGGCCTTCACTTATGCGCCCGGTCGCAGTGGCAAATATGCAGATGATATTTTGCAGGGCTTTAGCGGCATCCTGCAAGTGGACGGCTATGCTGGCTACAACCGCTTGCTCAAGCGTGTCAGTCAGGATGTGCAACTGGCGTATTGCTGGGCACACGCGCGGCGAAAACTCTATGATGTGGCCAAAGCCAATGCCGCCCCAATTGCGCAGGAAGGTCTGAAACAGATTGCCGCCTTCTACCGGATCGAGGCCGAGATCAAAGGTCTATCTGCGGATGAGCGCCTTGCGGCCCGTATTGAATACACGAAACCAATACTGGCAGATTTTGAAAAATGGCTGACCCATAGCCGCGCGAAAGTCTCGGTTAAATCCCCGACCGGCGAGGCCCTGAAATACATTACTAAATACTGGACTGGCCTGAATCAGTTTATCACCGATGGCCGCATCGAGATCGACAATAACCCGGTCGAGCGCACCATCCGTCCCATTGCGCTGAACCGTAAAAACGCCCTGTTCGCTGGCCACGAGGCTGGGGCTCAAAACTGGGCCATGCTCGCCTCGCTGATCGAAACCTGCAAACTGAATGCCGTGGAACCGCACGGGTATATCTCCGGTATCCTCACTGCCATCGTCAATGGTCACAAACAAAGTGACATTGAAGACCTGCTGCCTTGGAATTTTAAGGGCTAGGTGGGAACGGGACACCGCTTACAGCCTGCGTGGTTGTCACCGCCGTCAGGGG
>DEIK01000102.1 GCA_002352425.1 Rhodobacteraceae bacterium UBA2776 | reverse complement strand
CGAAGTTTGAACGATTTCAAATGGTCCCGCCTCGGCCCGCTTGATCGCGTCAATCGCTGCGGCGCGCACGGTGCCTTCGTCGTGGAACAGGCGCAAAATATCGTTGAACGCGCCTTTATAGGCAGGTTCGCAAATATAGACCTGCCCGCCCGAACGCAACACGCGGGCCATTTCCCCAAAGGCCGCATCCATTTCGGAAATTGGCACATGGTGCAGCGATTTCATCATCACAATTGCATCGAGACTGGCGGCGGCCAGTGGCAGCGCTTTGGCGGTTGCGGTCAGGTAATTTACATCGCCGCCTTTTTTAATGGCACGTTCAATTTGCGTGGAGTCCACATCAATGGCCGTGACGCTTAAGGCGCCTGACTCTTTGGCAATGCGCCGCGCCAGACTGCCAACCCCGCAGCCCAGATCCAGCACCTCCGCCCCTGCCAGTTCTAGCGTCGCCAGCAACGGTTCGAAGTCGTTTTTTTCAACCTTTGGATCAGTCATGAACGTCTCTTTTCAGGATGCGGTATCAGGCTGTTCGATACGCAAAGTGTTGGAATATGTAAAGCGATCCGCCGGATAGAGGTTCGTTGCCACCTCGTAGGTTTCAGAGCTATCCGTCAGGTAATGGCGGGTGATCCGCAACGCCGGATCCCCAACGGTCGCCTGTAATTTTTCCGCTTCGTCCTGATTCAAAGTTGTGGCCATTATTTGCTGGCGCACTTCGGTCGGGGTAATGTCATAGCGGGTTTCGATCAGAGACCAGATTGGCAAAACAACCCCTTCGATATCCTCTAGGATACCACGGTAGGCGCGGGCGATATAGACATCACTCAGGGCCACCGGCAAAGCGCCCATCACCCGCAGCCCGTGCAACATGGTCCAGGCCTGGCCTTTCGGGCAGCCCAACAGCGTGGCCGTTTCGATGTCGGCCTCGATGTCGGTCGAAGCAAGCACGTTAAAAACCGTGTCTTGTGCGTATTGATACAGGTCAGAAACCGTATCCCCCACTTGCACATAACGCTGCGCAATGCGGTCGGATTTAACCAATGTGCCAACACCGGCGCGGCGTGTGACCAACCCCAGCGCCTGCAAACGGCGCAGCGCCTCGCGAACGGTGTGGCGGCTGATATCGAATTGAGTGCAAAGCGCGAGTTCGGTGGGCAATGCCGTACCTACCGGATAACGACCCGATGTGATGTCCTCGGTCAAGGCCTGTGTGACCACCGCATAACGGGGGCGGCCAATGACCCGCGCGCGTGTCATGCCGGATTTCTTTCAATCAGTTGTTTGGCGATAATGATCCGCTGTAATTCATTGGTGCCCTCGCCGATAATCAACAGTGGCGCATCGCGATACAGGCGTTCGACATCATATTCTTTGGAATACCCATAGGCACCGTGGATGCGCATACATTCGGCCGCGTTTTCCATCGCCGCTTCGGTGGCGGCGTATTTGGCCATGCCGGCCTCCATGTCACAGCGCTCGCCACGATCATAGGCGGCGGCGGCGGCCTCAACCAAAAGACGGCCCGCCTCGGCGCGGGTGGCCATTTCGCCCAGCTTTAGCTGGATCGCCTGATGGTCGCAAATTGGCTTGCCAAATGTTTTGCGCTGCTGGGAGTAGGCCACCGCCAGATCAAGCCCAGCACGCGCCACGCCAACCCCGCGTGCCGCCACATTGATGCGGCCCAATTCCAGCCCCGACAGGATTTGTTGCAGCCCGCGCCCCTCAACGCCGCCAATCAGGCAGTCGGCGTGGACATGGTAGTTTTCGAACAGTAGCTCGCAGGTATCAATTCCGCGATAGCCCAGCTTTTCCAACTTGCGGGTGACAATAAATCCTTCGCGTTTCTCGGCGATGAACAGGCTCATCCCTTTGTGCGCGGGGGTCGTCTTTGGGTCTGTTTTAACCAGCAAAGCCAGCACGTTACCGTATTTCGAATTGGTGATCCAGGTCTTGGTGCCATCGACGATATACTCATCGCCCTCGCGCCGTGCCGTGGTGCGGATGGCTTGCAAATCAGTGCCGCAATCAGGTTCGGTCAGGCCAACCCCACCGCGCAGCTCGCCAGTTGCAAAACGCGGCAAAAACCGTTCTTTTTGCGCGTCCGTGCCATGACGTTGCACCGCCGAAGCCATAATAAGGTGCGAATTGATGATCCCCGAAAGCGACATCCAGCTGCGGGTGATGCGGGCCACAATTTTGGCATAGGTGCTGGTGGACAACCCAAGGCCGCCGTATTCCTCGGCAATGATACAGCCAAAAAGCCCCATCTCTTTCATCTTCTCGACGATCTCGTGGGGGTATTCATCTGCGGCCTCAAGATCATGCACAAAGGGGTCAACCTCGGCGGTCAGGAACTTGTCGAGCGCGTCCAGAATGATGATTTCGTTTTCATTGCTCATACCGGTTTTCCTGCCAATAGCGCTGCCAGATCATGCGCGTTTTCCAAATCATCCAATCCCAAAACAGCGTCACGGATTTGCGCGGCGCGATCTTGCGATACGGCGGTGGTCGCGTTTTCGAAAAACTTGGTTTCGATGTCGTCACTGGTCAACGGGCGATCAGGGTTGCCGCGATTTACTTCCTCGCGGTGGGTCAGGACGCGGCCATCTTTCAAGGTGATGATCACCTCGCCGGAATAATATTTCGGGAAGGGCGCATCGGGGTAATCTTCGCAGCTGACCTTGTCGGCCAAGGCCTGTGTCGCGGCATCGTTCAACGCGTCTTGCGTTAAATCGGCCAGCCCGAACCGTCCGTGCAACAGGCCCGAGGCCACCGCCCAAGGGACGGAAAATTGCGCGTCATAACTGTTTTGCGGGGTCTGTTTGGTTTCGATCGGTTCGCAAACCGTTTTGTGAACGCCGGCGGGCACGAACGCGCGGATGCTGGCGATGTCGCCGGGTTTCACCCCGTGTTGCGCCCGCAACGCCATGGCGGCATCGGCGCAGGCATGGGTGAAATGACAGGCCGGAATCGGTTTCACCGCCACATTGTTAATTTCCCAAACCTTGCCCAGCCCCGCCGTGGCAAGCGACATATCGACCGCGGCCATATGTTCTTTGTCGAGGTAAATCGGGAACAGGCCAAAGCGGCCCTCATAAACGGCTTTTGGTCCGACAAAACC
>DEIK01000030.1 GCA_002352425.1 Rhodobacteraceae bacterium UBA2776 | reverse complement strand
ATTGTGTCAAACAAGAACGCCCCTTTGCGCCGGTGTTCCTTAACGTCCGCTCAGGTAGAGGACGATCGACGCAATCGTTCGGCCATATCACCGTCCTTGGTGTCGTCGTTGTCGATTTCAAAATCCTCATGGGCGCGTTTTGTGTGCATCGGGACTTTTTCACGGGCCAACTCGTCTGGCAGGGCGGGGGTCGTACGCTGATCCAACAAAAGACTTTCGGCAGCAATGCCCTCTGCAAAAATGATCTGGTGATCATCAAACAGCAGTTGGAAATAGTCGACAAAACCACCCTCGACACGGGTGACGCTGTCGCCATTCAGCAGATGTTTGGCCTTGACCAAAACCTCACTGCGGCCGGCGCCCATTTCGTCAACCCTTTGATAGATAAACAAACGGTGGTTCGGGCTGACGATCAGGTCGTTTTCATTGTTCAACGTGCCTTTTCTGATCAGGATCGGCGCAAAGTCACCCACAGCGCGCATGGTGGTTTGGCCAATCCAACGCACGACCTGGGGGCCGTCATCACGGCTCAGAACTTTGTCGCCAACTTGCAGATCTTCTATCGGGCACTGCTGACCGCTGGCCATGGCGATGCGGGTGCCACGTGTGAAACTGACGCAAGCAACCTCGGCCATCCGCGCCCGTGCTTTGGTCGGATCAATACCGAGCAACCTATAACTGCTCAGCGGGCTAAGCGCTGCCAACGCAAACAAAAAGATGTTCTCAATTTCATCTTTTGCGGCGTCCAGTTCGACCAGCACAATCGCATCAAACGTGGTGCTGTCACGGCCCATCAAGGTGATGACGCAATCCAATTGCAATCGGTTGCCCGCCGTCCCAACTCCAGATCCGTCAGCCACAACAAATGCAGAGTCATCAATTTGGGCCATTGCCAGCATGGATTGTGCGGCGTCTTTGCCCAAACTGTAAGTGTCGTCCAGCACCAGTTCATCGGCAAAGGACAAGGCATCGTCCAGGTTGGCACCATCCGTGACGCGAAAATCGTTTGCCAGATAAATCGGCAAGGATTGGATCGGCGCATTTTTGTCGGGGTTGGATTGGGTCATTCAAGGGCTTTCAAACACGGGCAGAAAATTTAAATACCTTGCTGGGCCAAAAGCGCCAGCTACAATGTACATAGAGAAGCGCAGGCTGACCCGTCAACATGAATGCGAGATATCCTTAAGGGGATTGGCGGTATATACGGCATGCACGGATCATAACGGGCTGACATCACACTTGATTTGCAGGCAGACCATGTGACAAATGCGGCCCTCACACCAATGGAAACAACGACTGTACGGGAGAGATTTTAGATGGATATGGGAATTTCGGGTAAACGGGCGCTGGTATGCGCATCCTCCAAGGGGTTGGGGCGTGGTTGTGCCGAAGCATTGGCTGCCGAGGGTGTTAATCTGGTGTTGAACGCCCGCACCAAAGGCCCGCTTGAGCAAACGGCCGAAGCGATCCGTGCAACTTACGGGGTTGATGTCATTGCTGTGGCCGCCGACATCACCTCGGCCGAAGGACAGGCCGAAGTTCTGGCCGCCGCTGGCGATATTGATATTCTGGTGAACAATGCGGGGGGGCCGCCCCCCGGTATCTGGTCGGACTGGGACCGCGAGGATTTCATCAAGGCGTTGGATGCCAATATGCTGACACCCATCACGTTGATGAAAGCGGTGCTGCCCGCCATGATGGCCAAGGGGTGGGGCCGCATTGTCAACATCACCAGCAAATCGGTCAAAGCGCCGATCGCCGTGCTGGGCCTGTCCAACACTGCCCGTGCAGGGCTAACCGGATATGTGGCTGGCACGTCGCGCCAAGTCGCCGGATCTGGCGTGACCATCAACAACTTGCAGCCCGGCATGCACGCCACGGATCGCGGGTTGTCATTGGCGCATAAACGGGCCGAAGAATCCGGAATGAGCTTTGAAGATGCCTTGGAGGAGGCCACCGCCAATATTCCCGCCAGGCGCTACGGCACCTCTGGTGAATTTGGCGCAGCCTGTGCGTTCCTGTGTTCGCAACATGCTGGCTTCATTGTGGGCCAGAACATTTTGCTGGATGGAGGCGAGGTCAACGCCACCATGTAAATGGGGCCTTTGGCGCACAATATTGTGATAATCGGCGGTGGGCAATTGTGTGGCCCGCCGCAAGTCCTTAGGCCTGCTTTGAACAGGAAAAGGAAACCGATATGAACCATGAATCAGTGCAGGAATATTACGGCGAGACCCTGCAAACCAGCGCCGATCTGCAAACCAATGCCTGCTGCACGGCGGGCGAAGTACCTGATCACCTAAAGGCGGTTCTATCCAAAATTCATGACGAAGTTTTGTCGAAATACTACGGCTGCGGATTGATCGCGCCGGACGCTTTGAAAGGCATGCGCATCCTTGACCTTGGCTCTGGCTCTGGCCGCGATGTTTACGCGCTGGCGGGGCTTGTGGGCGAAACGGGCCATGTGGTTGGTGTCGATATGACCGACGCGCAGCTGGATGTGGCCCGCAGTCACGAGGCATTTCACGCCAAGGCCTTTGGCTATGCCAAACCCAACACCGAATTTCACAAGGGTCTGATCGAAGAACTGGACAAGTTGCCGTTGGAGGCGGGCAGTTTCGACATCATCGTCTCGAACTGCGTGCTGAATTTGGCGATGGACAAAGAGGCCGTGCTGCGCGGCGTGCATCACCTGCTCAAACCCGGTGGCGAGATGTATTTCAGCGACGTTTACGCGGACCGCCGGATGCCAGAGGCCCTGACCCAAGACAAGGTGCTGTACGGCGAATGCCTGTCTGGCGCGCTCTACTGGAACGACTTTGAAAACATCGCCAAACGGGTTGGATTTGCCGACCCACGTTTGGTTGAGGACCGCGTTTTGACCATCGAAAACCCCGCTATCGAGGCAAAGGTTGGTAACATCGGCTTCACCTCGGCCACGTACCGGCTGTTCAAACTGGACCTGGAACCGGCCTGCGAAGACTACGGCCAAGCAGTGATCTATAAGGGGACGTTGCCCGAGTCCCCGCAGAATTTCGTGCTGGATAAACGCCACCGCATCGAGGCGGGCAGGGTGTTTGCAGTTTGTGGCAACACCTACCGGATGCTGAACGAAAGCCGCTTTGCGCAGCATTTCGAATTCATCGGCAACTGGAACACGCATTACGGTCTGTTTGCCGACTGCGGCGGCGAAACACCGTTTGATGGCAACATCGTCGAGGACACAGCCAGCACAGGTGGTTGCTGCTAGGACTTGTCGTCGCTAGCCGCGCCTGTTACGACCTTTTTTGATCCCGATGGTTTTAATCGGGTTTAAAGGGGAATTGCGACGTGGCAGCGACAAAACCGCGCCTTGAGATCAGAAACATCACCCGCGCCTATGGGGGGCGGCAGGTGGTGGATGACATATCGTTGCAGGTGATGCCCGGCCAAGTAACCTGCTTGTTGGGCCCCTCAGGTTGCGGCAAATCCACCACATTACGCATCATCGCGGGCGTCGAAATGCAAGACAGCGGCGAAATTTACGCCGATGGGGAACTGGTCTGCGACACCGTGTTTCGGGTGCCACCAGAAGGACGCTCGATCGGGTTGATGTTTCAGGATTTCGCATTGTTCCCACATCTGACAGTGGCCCAAAACGTCGGTTTTGGACTGCCCCGCAGCGACAAGGTGAACGCGGCACGGGTCGACGAATTGCTTGACCGCGTTGGCATGACTCACCACGCCAACGACCACCCGCACCAACTGTCCGGCGGCGAACAGCAACGTGTCGCTTTGGCGCGCGCCTTGGCGCCCCGCCCAAAAATCATGCTGATGGATGAGCCGTTCTCAGGCCTCGACAACCGGTTGCGCGACGGCATCCGCGACGAAACACTGGACCTGCTCAAAGAAGAGGGCGCGGCCGTTTTGCTGGTCACCCACGAACCCGATGAAGCAATGCGCATGGCCGACGAAATTGCCTTGATGCGCGACGGAAAAATCGTGCAACAAGGTGCGCCCTATAACATTTACAACCGCCCCAGAGACAAGAAATCAGCAGGCTTTTTCTCTGATATCAACGTGATAGAGGGTACTGTTAAAGGCGCTTTGACCGAAACTCCCTTTGGCCAATTCCTGGCCCCCGGCGTGGCCGATGGCACAAGGGTCGAGATCGTCAGCCGCCCACAACACATTAAAATTGACTTTGATCGGGGGGGGCATGGTCCCCGCCCAACCGCCCGTGACGGCGTGGCCGCAAAGGCCAGCGTCATGCGGGCCCGCTTCATGGGCCGCGAGAGTCTGGTTGAGTTTCGCATGGAAGCCGACGGCTCAATTCTAAAGGCCACGGTGCCCTCGGTCTTTTTGCCAAATGCCGATACCGTCATGTGGCTCACCCTGCCACGCGACCGCTGCTTTGTTTTCCCAAAGCGCGCTTAAGTTCTTCTTGGGTAAAACCTTTTGCGCGGCGCGCATCACGCCTCTATTCCCCCAGTTGATGCAAATAATCTGACAGTGTCTTGCCCACGTCATCGCCAAATTGCGACGGCAAAACCGCTACATCCTGCATCCGGTCCACCCGAAACACCCTGAAATCCTCGCGCATTTCGCACCATGATGTCAGCGTCCAAACCCGCCCCCAATACTCCAACTGCAACGGGCGCAACACGCGTTCCGAAACCTCATCGGCCTCATTCTTATAACCAATCTGAACCTTGTGCTGCATCCGGATCGCGGCCCGCAGGGTTGGCATATACTTGAACCCCTTGGCCGCATCCTCAAACGGATAAACGGCAAACCCCCAACCGGATGCGGGCGCTGCGCGGTCTTCGGGCAGCACCACGTCGATCTTGGACACCAGCGATTTGGCCGCATCCGCCAAATCTTTGTCCGTGGCCTTGGCAACAATATCCATGCCCAGATGAAACGCCTCAAGCTCGGTCATCGTCAGGTTCAGCGGCGGCAGGGTGATCGCGGCCGTCATCATATAACCCAGCCCACGCTCGCCCTCAACGGGCACCCCCGAGGCCACCAACGTGTCCATATCGCGATAAACCGTGCGCACGGACACTTCCAACCGGTCCGCCATGTCCTGCGCGCGGTGCAAACGCCCGTCGCGCAGGATCTGGATCATTTCAAAAAGGCGGTCAGTGCGGCGCATGGGCGCAAACTCCCTGACCTATGGGGTAAGGTCAAGCACTACTCCATTTGCCACAGCACATATTGGTGGCGCATTTGTTCCGTCCCCGATTTGATGGCGCCCATTAGGGCCGGTGCAAAATCCTGATCGGGAAACGCTTTGCCGACAGTCAGCGCCGATTCCATGTCTTTCCACAGAACATAATCGGTCCAAACCCCGTCTTCGCCTTTGGAGAGCTGGCGTGAAATGAAACCAGGTGCGGCGGCGACAAAGGCTTGGCTGGCTTTGCTGATCTCAACAAATTCATCATCTGTGACGCCTTCGTTCAGTTTGAAGCTGACAATTTCGGCGACAATTGGGGATGTGCCACCCGCGCGTGCGCTGTCAGCGGGCGCAAAGGACAGGGTGGCAAGTGCCAACAAGGGGATTGAGAATCGCATGGTATTTCCTTTTGTTTGATTGATTCGTGCCCTTTGATAGCGCCCCACAACTGACATGGACCTGTCAGTTGACATTCTGACGGCGCAAAACCCGTGAAATTGCCGGAAATTGATGTGGTTTCCCCCTTTGAACTTGTGGGTCAACGCAATACATAAAGAGGATGAGTTTTTTGGTCGTCCAACTTGGACATCCTGACATTGGAGAAGAATATGCTGAATAATATTGGCCTGCCAGGCTTGCTTTTGATCGCTGTTGTTGTGCTGGTCCTGTTTGGACGTGGCAAAATATCGTCCTTAATGGGCGAAGTGGGCAAGGGCATCACCTCGTTCAAAAAGGGCGTCAATGAGGGCACAAAAGAGCTGGATGACGCAACTGACGTTGCCAAAGACGTGACCCCAACCGACGACAAGGTCAAAGACGACGCCTAAGGGCGATTTGACTTTGATGACCCTAAACAGGCGGACCTGATATGTTTGACATCGGCTGGACCGAACTTTTGGTGATTGGCATCGTGGCGTTGATCGTCGTGGGCCCCAAAGATTTGCCCGGGATGTTTCGCACCCTTGGCCGGTTTACTGGCAAAGCCAAAGGCATGGCGCGTGATTTCCAAAGCGCTATGAACGAGGCGGCGGATGAGGCAGGGGTCAAGGATGTTGCCTCTGATCTCAAATCGGTCACATCAAAAAAATCGCTGGGTTTAGATACGCTGGACGATGTCGCCAGCAAATTCGAGAATTGGGATCCGATGTCGCCGGAGGCCAAGAAAACGGCTGCCGCAACAAAGGCCAGTGAGGCAAAGGCGACGAAAGCCGCCACGGCCAAGGCCAAATCAGCAGCGAAAGCCGCCAAGCCTAAAGCTGCTGCCAAAGCCAAGACAGCGGCTAAAGCCAAGGCTGCAGTTAAGCCTAAAACTGCCGCAAAACCTAAGGCTGCGGCCAAGCCAAAGGCAGCCTCCAAGCCGAGAGCCGCATCAAAGCCAAAAAGCGCCGCCAAACCGCGTGCAAGTAAACTCAAAGCAGGCTCAACATCATGACCGATCAGGTTGAAGACTCCACTGCCCCGTTGATTGAACATCTCTCAGAGTTGCGAGACCGTTTGATCAAATCAGTCGTGGCATTTTTGATTGGCATGATCATCTGTTTCACGGTTTGGAACCCGATCTTCGATTTCCTAACGGAACCACTTTGCAGTGCGATGGCCGAGCGCGGCCAAGACAGCTGCGGGCTGATCCTGATCAAACTTCAAGAAGGTTTTTTCGTCGCGATTTCGATCTCGCTGTTCGGCGGGTTGCTCCTGTCTTTCCCGTTTATTTCCTACCAGATGTGGCGTTTTGTGGCCCCTGGTCTTTATAAGAACGAAAAAGGCGCGTTCCTGCCTTTTCTGTTTGCCTCCCCCGTGATGTTTTTCATTGGTGCTGCTTTTGCCTTTTACGTCGTGATGCCTCTGGCCTATGATTTCTTCTTAGGGTTTCAACAGGTTGGTATGAACGATGGCGGCGAGAGTAACACCACCGTCGATTTTCAAGGCTCAATGCAAGAATACTTGCGGCTGACGATTAAATTCATCGTGGCCTTTGGTTTGTGCTTTCAGTTGCCGGTTCTGTTGACCCTGATGGGCAAAGCCGGATTGGTCAGCGCCAAGGGCCTAAAGGCGGTGCGTAAATACGCTGTCGTTGGCATTCTTGTGTTGGCGGCGATTGTGACACCGCCGGATGTGATCACACAGGGAATTTTGTTCGTGGTGGTTTACGGGCTCTATGAGATTTCGATCCAGTTGGTCGCGCGGGTTGAGATAAAACGCGAAGCCAAATTGCGGGCCGAGGGGCTGTGGTTTGACGACGACGATGATGAAGAAGATGATGAGGATGATGAGGATGATATTGAAGACATCGACGAGTTTGACGATTTTGAGGGTGATACCAAAGAGGGCGACACGTGAATGACGCGGCCCTGATAAGGATCGCGCAAGCCCTGGAGCGGATCAGCCCACCCGCCGCAGCCGCACCCGATTTCGCTGCCGCGGACGTCTTCGTTTGGCATGCCGAGCCGGATCATCTGGTACCTGTTGCCAAGGTGAACCGTGTGGCGCTGGATCTGCTGGTGGGGATTGGTCGCTCGCGTGATACCTTGCTGGAAAACACCCTGCGTTTTGCCCGCGGCCTTCCGGCCAACAACGCGCTTTTGTGGGGCGCACGGGGGATGGGTAAATCATCTTTGGTCAAGGCGATCCATGCGGCCGTGCTGGCGCAGGGGCATGGCCTGAAGATCGTTGAAGTGCAACGCGAGGACCTGCCCAGCATCGGGCGCCTACTGGCCCTGCTGCGCACCTCCGAGGCAAGGTTTCTGCTGTTTTGCGATGATCTGTCGTTCTCGCATGATGATGAGCATTATAAGTCGCTAAAGGCGGTGCTGGATGGTGGCGTGATCGGGCGACCTGAAAACGTGGTGTTCTACGCAACATCCAATCGACGTCACTTGATGCCCCGCGATATGATCGAGAACGAACGTGGCACGGCGATCAACCCTGCCGAAGCCGTTGAGGAAAAGGTGTCCTTGTCCGATCGGTTTGGATTGTGGTTAGGATTTCACGCATGTTCGCAGGACGACTATCTTGAGATGATCCGCGGCTATTGCGTGGCCTACGACATTGATATTGATGCCGAAACCCTGCGTGCCGAAGCGATTGAGTGGTCCGCCACCCGTGGCAGCCGATCCGGAAGGGTCGCGTGGCAATATTTCACTGATTTGGCGGGCCGTAAGGGCGCCAAGGTCTAGACAACCCGCCACTCATCGCGCCCTTGCGGGCACCTTTCGTTTTCCGCCCGCCTAAATCGCGAAAAACCCCGTACGGGTTGGTATGTTATTCCAGATAGGGGATTGGATCGACACTGTCGAAATCTTTGCGTACCTCAAAATGCACAAATGCCGGATTGGCCGCACGCACCTTGGCGATGCTTTGCCCCCGGCTGACACGGTCGCCCTTTTTAACGCTGATTGCATCCACGTTGGCATAGATCGTCAACAGATTATCCTTGTGACGGATCACCAGAATAGGCACCTGCTCGGTGTCACGGGTGATGGCGGCCACGGTGCCTGCATCGGCGGCCTTCACCGCAGTGCCGGCCTTTGAGGCAATGTCGATGCCATCGCTTTTGCTGGAATAGGCACGGATGATGTTGCCTTGAACCGGATAAAGCAATCTGGCGTTGCTTGACGAGGCCGAGCTTTGCGCACCCAGATTTGGTGACGCGGGGGCCACGGCTGGCTTGGGCGACGTTGTCTCGGCTGGCAAGGCTTTTGTCGAACTCGGTGGCACCGGTGTCTGGGTGCCTGTGCCCGGCTCGGAAGGTGCCGCTGACGTGCTTGACGATGTGGCCGTGGCGACAGGGATCAGCAAATATTGACCGTCGCGCACGGACAGGTTTGCACCCAGCCCATTCCATTCGGCAAGAGAGCGTACCGAGACGTTATAAAGCCGCGAGATTGAATAGGCGGTTTCGCCACGCTCAACCTTGTGGCGCACAGGCTCAACCCCGGATGGGGTGGTGGGTGAGGCTGCCGGCGCACTGCCGTTGCCGGCCCGCTGGATGGCGCCACCTGCCAATGTGGTGATGTCGACGGCTTCAGGCTGTAATGGGCCTGTGGTAACAGCCCCGGTGGCCACTGAGGGCTCACTCACGCGCCGCGGCAGCGCAATAATTTCGCCACTGCGCAGCTTGGTGTCGGTTTTCACGCCGTTGTAACGGGCCAACTCGGCCGCATCCAATCCGACGCGGCTGGCAACGCTGGCCACAGTGTCGTCGCGCCGCGCAACGGCAACCTGATAGTTTGGATAGGAAATGATACCACGATCATCGGCCTTGGGACGCGGCGCTGTGGCCTGTCTGGCGGCATTGGATGTATCAGGCGCATTGCCAAAGTTGTTGCGCAGATCAAAATCCAGATCGTCACAACCCGTCAACAACCCCATCGTTGTCAGGGCGACACCGGCAAACAAAGTTCGCATCATCGGGGCCCGCATTGGGGCATTCAGGCGTTTTGCCATTTGCTCTATCCTCAAATTCACAGCCCGTGTCTCCGGACTTTATATTACAATCTTCACGGCCCAAAACACGGACCTATCGTCGATTTTACTCTTTGCCCAACCCCTCAAGTAGGGGTACGAAACGCACGGGCCGAATTTCGTCATAGTCATAGCCAGTCTCATGGCGCGTCACCTTGATCAGGCTTTGCACTGTTTGCCCCTGACCCACAGGCAACACCATGATACCGCCAATTTTCAGCTGCGCCAAGAGGGGGCCAGGCGTATCCTCGGCGGCTGCGGTAACGATGATACGGTCGAACGGGGCCTGATCGGGTAACCCATGAGAACCATCGGCTGTAAAGGCGGTAACATTGCTCAAATCCAGTTTGCGAAAAACGGCTGATGCCTCGCGCACCAAACGGCTGAAACGGTCCACCGTATAGACCCGACGAGCCAACTGGCTGAGGATCGCGGCCTGATAGCCAGAACCGGTGCCGACCTCCAATACCTTGTCCCGTGGTTGCACCTTTAGGGCCTGTGTCATCAACCCGACAACCGAGGGCTGGCTGATGGTTTGGCCACAGGCAATTGGCAGTGGCATATCCTCATAAGTGCGGTTCTCAAACAGCCCTTTTACGAAATGGCCACGATCAATATTCTCCATCGCCGAAAGCACCCGTGCATCGGTTACCCCCTTGGAACGCAAGGCAAAAAGGAATTGCATTTTGCGTTCTGCGTTCTTCATTTTGATGTGGCATCTTCGAGGGAAGCGCGTAAATCATCCAGCGCGTCATGGGCCGTCAAATCCGCCCGCATCGGGGTGATCGAGATGTAACCATCCAGGTTGGCGGCAACGTCCGTGCCGGGCAGGGTCGGGGTATGTTGGGGGCCACCTTTGATCCACAAAAATTTGCGACCTGAGGGGGCGTAATGTGGCTCGATGCCGAATTTCACGTCGCGGCGAAACCCTTGTGGCGTGGCCTTCATACCCTTCACGGCAGCGGCTGAAACGGGTGGGAAATTGACGCTGTGAAACAGGCGGTAATCCTCGGTTTGGGGCGGCGTTGCGGTCAAAATTGCACGCACTGTGGCGGCCCCATGCACGGCGGCGGCCTCAAACGGGTCATCTAGGTCGGCGTTTTCTTGCCCAAAGTATTGTGACAGCGCAATTGCCGGTACACCCTGAAGCGCGGCCTCCATCGCGCCGCCAATGGTGCCGGAATAGAGCGTATTTTCAGCCGCGTTGTTGCCGCGATTAACGCCGGACAGGATCAAGTCGGGCGGGCTGTCTTTCATCACGTCATGTAGCCCGGCCAACACGCAATCGGCGGGTGAGCCTTCGGCCGCATAACGGCGCTCGCCCAGTTGTGCGATCATCATCGGATGGGTGTAGGAGATGCAATGGGCGACGCCGGACTGCTCAAACGCGGGGGCCACGGTCCAGACTTCGCCATCCGGTCCTGCAATTTCGGTTGCGATATGCATGAGCGTTAACAGCCCGGGTGCGTTGATGCCGTCGTCGTTTGTGATCAAAATGCGCATGTGATTTGCCTTTGCTGCTTTGAAGATTCAATAGGGCAAGGCGCGAGCGCGGTAAAGGCTCACGCGTGAAGGGGCCACCACACCGAACAGTTTGTGGCAGAAAAGATTCTATGCCTGCGGCGCAGGTATTTAGGAAAAGAAGAAACTATAGCCTAGAGTTCAGCCAATATCTTGGCCGCCTCGTCATGTGGGTCAGCCAAGGGCCTGCGGTCTTCGCCGGGGTAAAAACGGGCGCGCAGGCCAGTGGGCATGGCGGCAGGGGTTGCGATGTGGATTTGCGGTCCGGTTTTCACGGATTCTGATTGCCAACTGCGGGCCAGTGCAATTTGCGCAGCTTTGGTGGCGCCATAGGCACCATAGAATTTGGCCCCACGGGGGGCGGGATCTTCAAAGAAGATTGCCTTGCCCGTTTGGCCCAACAGCGGCGCGATATAGCTGATCAAGACGCCGGTGGCACGGGTGTTCAGGGCGATGGATTTGTCCCAATCACCGGCGCCGATTTGACCGGCAGGCGATAGAGGTGCGTCATGGATGGCAGTGTGAACCCACATGCTAAGGCCGCCCCAGCGGTCATAAATCGAGCGGCAAAGATGCTGCATCGCCGCGTCCTGGGTGATGTCCATCGGTGCAAGCGTGGCATGCCCCCCCTTGGCCTGAATGCGATCATCAAGGTCTTCCAGCCCGCCCGTGGTGCGCGCCACGGCGATGATGTGATGGGTCGGGGCCAAGGCCTCGGCCATAGCAGCGCCAAGGCCGCGAGATGCGCCAGTGATCAGGGCGACGGGTTCGGTGGGGTTTGTCATATATATGGTCTTTACGGTTTGTTGCGATGGTATGTTAACGCCATTTCGATGCAATGTGCCAGTGCGTTATTTGGCAGGCTCTGATCCAGTGGGAACTTTACGGCGCGACTGCCCTCATAGGCGAAAATATCCGGATAGATGTCGCGTATAGTGCTCACAAGCGTTGTTTTGCAATTCAAATAGATCACCCCGTGCCCGTCTTTTTCTCCCAAACGAACCGTGCTGCCACTTTTGCTGGCCTCGGTCAAATAGGCGGGTTGGCCCCATTTCAGGGTCTCGGTCAGCGGCCCGATGACGGGGTTAGAGGTGGCTGTTTCAAAGATCAGGTCGCGCAATACCAGCAGCACTTCACGGCCCTGCGCAGAATAAGCATCAAAGGCGGTTTCTATATTTGCGGGCAGGGGGGGGACGTTACTCATGCCACCACCAGCCCGAAATCTTGCAGTAAGTCAGCGGCTTGCGTCGTGGAAATGATTGCGCCTTTCATGTCCCTTGCCATGTCATGCAAAGCGATTTGACCCAACTGACTGGCCCGCAGATCGGCGCTGGCCAACTTTGCGTTGCGAAACTCGGCGCCAACAAAACTGCAATCGTCAAACAGGCAGCCGCGCAGATCAGCGCGACTTAGATCCGCGTTGGAAAAATCCACGCCCTTGATGTGGCGATCTTTAAGATACAACCCGCTCAGATCGGCGCTTTCAAAAATGGCCCGATCTATTTTCAGATCCAAACAGCGCAGCCCTTTCAAAATAGCTCCCGACATTTTCGAGCCTTGAAAACTACAGTCGGAGGCCGTTGCATCACCAAGGTTGAGCCCAAGGCAGGTGCAGGTGTCAAAATTCACCGTGTCAAACCGTGCATACCGAAAGTCTACGCTGTTCAGGGTGCATTTCTCAAAACGGCAAGACGTGATCTCGGCCCCGCGAAAGCTGGCGCCGGTAAAACGGCAGTTTTGGAACGTCAGATCATCAAGCTCGGCATTGTCGAGGTTCACCTCATCAAAATTGCAGCCCTGAAAAACCGCGCCCTGTTGCTCCAATGTATCCAACAACGCAGAACGGCCAACACGGGTGAAATCCTGATCTTTGAGGGGGCTTGCCGTCATTAGCGCCTCAATGCTGGGTACGCAAGGCAGGTCACTCTGCTGCCTTAAGCTCAAAACCTTGTGCGATCATATCGGCAGGTTTGACCGGATATTCCCCCGAGAAACAAGCGTCGCAATACTGTGGTGAAGCCTTGTCGCGCCCCTCGGCCTGACCCGCTGCGCGGTACAAACCATCCAACGTGATGAACCGCAAGGAATCCACGCCCAGATGTTCACACATCTCGTCCTCGGACATGGTTGCGGCCAGCAGTTGTCCGCGTTCCGGCGTGTCAACGCCGTAAAAACAGGGCCACATGGTGGGGGGCGAAGCAATACGGAAATGGACTTCGGCAGCGCCCGCATCCAAAATCATCTCTTTGATTTTGCGGCTGGTGGTCCCGCGAACCACGCTGTCATCAACCAGGATCACCCGCTTGCCTTTGATCAAGGCGCGGTTGACGTTCAGCTTTAGCAACACCCCCATGTTGCGGATGCTTTCGGTCGGCTCGATAAAGGTGCGGCCGGTATATTGGTTGCGGATGATCCCCATCGCAAACGGAATGCCGCTTTCTTGGGAAAAGCCGATCGCCGCGGGCGTGCCGCTGTCAGGCACGGCACAAACCACGTCGGCCTCAACGGGGCATTCGCGCGCCAATTCCACACCGATTTGACGGCGGGTTTCATAGATTGACTGGTCGCCGACAATGCTGTCGGGCCGCGAGAAATAGACATGCTCAAAGATGCAAAACCGTGGTTTGGCAGCCGGAAACGGGCGGTGGCTCTCGACGCCATCCTCTGTGATCACCACCATTTCGCCAGGCTCGATTTCGCGAATATATTCGGCGCCGATGATGTCCAACGCACAGGTCTCGGACGCCAGCGCCCAGCCGTTTTCACCAACCCGGCCCAACACCAGCGGGCGCACGCCCAAGGCGTCGCGCACACCGATCAATTTGGTGCGGGTCATGGCCACAATGGAAAACGCGCCCTCAACACGGCGCAGCGCGTCTTTCATGCGTTCGGGGATGTTGCTCTGGAAACTGCGGGCCATCAGATGGATGATGCATTCACTGTCTGACGAGGATTGAAAGATCGAGCCATGCTGGATCAACTCGCGCCGCAGGGCGGCTGCATTGGTGATGTTGCCATTGTGGGCAATCGCCGCCCCCCCCATAGCAAATTCGCCAAAGAAAGGTTGCACATCACGGATCACGGCCCCCTTTTTGCCCGAAGTGGAATAGCGCACATGTCCAATGGCCACGGGGCCGGGCAGGGTTTCCATCAGGCTGGATTTGGTGAAATTATCACGCACATAGCCGAACCGCCGTGCCGAATTGAACCCTTCAACCGGGTCATGGCTGACGATGCCGCCGGCCTCTTGGCCGCGATGTTGCAGAGCGTGCAGGCCGAGGGCGGTGAAATTGGCGGCTTCAGCCACGCCAATCACGCCGAAAACGCCGCATTCCTCTTTTAATTTGTCATCATCAAACGGGTTGCTAGGCGGCATTTTTTGCATTTCAGCAGGTGCTCCGAATCTAGTGGCAGACGTTCACGTCCCTCATACGGGGTTGCGGCGGCTGTGTCACCATACTGTCATAGATAATCCGACATCCCGTCCGGAACCTGACCCGAAACATGGGCCATGCACCGGTTGGACCCTGTTCGTTATTCTGTCGGCGCAACCGTTTTTGGCTGACCGCAATCCCCAATCAACTGCTCATATCGCGATACGATCCAGCCTGGTGCATCCTCGGGGATGGTGTCGTTGATGCTGTCTTGCATACGGGCAAAAACGCGCGCTGTGCGGCTTTCATCAATCATTGGCATGGCTTGATCGGTGATCACGCGGTCATAGACCACCAGCGCAATGCCAACCAGTAGCGCGCCACGCGCCACACCGAATAAAAATCCAAGTCCCTGATCAATGCCCCCAAGCGCCGAGCGTTGCACAATGGACGAAAACAGCGGCGTGATAAAGGACATCAAGATCAGCCCCACTGCAAACACGGCTGCAAAGGCGGCGATACGTGCCAACTCGCAGCTGCTTTCAACGAAATCGCCAACAATGGGAATTTCGCGGATCAACGGTTCGGCCTGTCCAGCAAACATAAAGGCCAAGACGGCGGCGGCGATCCAGCCCGCAATCGAAAGGGTTTCCCGCACAAAACCACGGGAATAAGCCAACAGTGCCGAAAGGACGATGACAATCGCCACCCCGGCATCAATAAGTGTAAAACCTTCCACGTCGTCTCTCCTCAAACTCGATTAGGGCCGGTTATCCGGCTCCGAATATGTCGCCAACAAATCCCGTTAAATCGGTCATTTGCTGTATGTTCAACCCCTTAGCGGCGCCTGTTTTGCCACCCGCCGGTGCGATTGCCCCCGAAAACCCCAGCTTTTGTGCTTCTTTTAGCCGATTTTCAGTCTGGCCAACGGGTCTTAGCGCCCCTGATAGGCTAATTTCACCAAAAACCACAGTGTCAGCGGGCAATGCGTGGTCTTCGCGGGCCGAAAGTAGCGCGGCTGCAACAGCCAAATCGGCGGCAGGCTCGGAAATGCGCATGCCGCCGGCGACGTTCAGATAGACATCCAACCCCGTGAAAGGGATGCCGCAACGCGACTCCAGCACCGCCAAAATCATCGCCAAACGGCCACCGTCCCAGCCAACGACGGCGCGTCTGGGCTGGGAATGCGGTGACGGTGCGACCAAGGCTTGCAATTCGCACAGCACAGGGCGGGTGCCCTCGACGCCCGCAAATACCACAGAGCCTGGCGCGGGTTTGTCACGTTCGGACAGGAACAAGGCGGACGGATTGCTGACCTCGGCCAGCCCGCTACCGGTCATTTCAAACACGCCGATTTCGTCGGCAGGGCCGAACCGGTTCTTAACGGCGCGTAAAATGCGAAACTGATGCCCGCGCTCGCCCTCAAAATAGAGCACTGTGTCGACCATATGCTCGATCACCCTTGGGCCAGCGATCTGGCCGTCCTTGGTGACATGGCCAACCAGAACGACAGACATGCCTTTGCGCTTGGCAAATGTGGTCAGCTCATGGGCGGCGGCACGCACTTGGGACACGCTGCCCGGTGCGCTCTCGACATTGTCCGCCCACATGGTTTGAATGGAATCGATGATCGCAAGGTCGGGTTTTTCCGCCTCAAGCGTGGTTAGAATGTCGCGAAGGTTGGTTTCGGTGGCCAATTGCACAGGGGCGTCGCGCAGCCCCAAACGATCCGCCCGCATCCGGATTTGCGCGCTGGCTTCTTCGCCAGACACATAAATCACCTTTAGCCCCATGCGCGCAAAACTGGCCGCAGCTTGCAACAACAAGGTGGATTTGCCGATACCAGGATCCCCCCCCACCAACACAGCCGAGGCCGGCACCAACCCGCC